>JBDTKB010000001.1:0-5422 GCA_039935555.1 Ginsengibacter sp.
CTTTTGTATGATGCATCCGCGGTATTAAATTCATTGGCTGAAATTACTTTTCCTTCATACAACTGCTTTTGCATATCGTATGTTTTTTTCGCCTGGTCAAGCTGTGCCTGCATAGCCCCAATTGAAGCTGTTGCGTTACCAACCTGGGCTTCCTGTTGATTTACGATCGCGACAGCCTGGTCTCTTTGCGTAGCATATATATCGCCATAAATACGCGCAAGTACCTGGCCTTTTTTAACACTGTCTCCTTCTTCTACGTTTAAGGCAACTATTTCTCCTGATATGTCAGGGCTCATCTTCACTTCTATTTCAGGATATATTTTGCCGCTTGCATTTACTGTTTCCACAATAGTGCGGGTCGCAACTTTTTCAGCGGTTACCTTTATGCCTTCATCTTTACCAAGGTAGCCGGCCTTTTTTAAAATAACTAATAGAATTATCAATCCCACCAAGGAGAAAATTATCCACTTTAAAGTTTTGCTCATATTAAATCTTTTGTCTTGTTATTAATTCTTTTTCATTAAACAAGGCCGCTCTAAATAAAATCATTGTATCTACTTATAATTTTATTCCCATGCCTTTATAAAATTCCAATACTTTCATTTTAAAAACATAATCAAATTGGTTTGAAACGTATTGAAGTTTTGCGCGAAATAAATTGTTTTGATCGGTAATAAGTTCCAGCGTACTTAATATACCGATATTAAATCTTTGAGTTGCGAAGTCATAACTTTTTTGCGCAGCATCTACAGACTTTGCCGATGAATTAAACTTTTCCAACGCAACTATGGCAGCATTATAGGCCTGGAAAATATCCTGTTTCAAGGTTTGATTGTCCAGTCTTACCTGGTACTCCAGGGATTTGATATTTAGTTTTGTCCTTTGGTAATTTCCTTTTGCCTGCCATCCGTTAAAGATTGGAACGGAAATATTTATGCCAATTGATTGCCCGAAATTATTGCTGAATTGCGTACCTAAAGGATCGGAAGTGATATAGCCATTTTTTCCGCCATTTGTGTACAACGGCCTTTGAACATCAACAATGCCCGAGCCATTGTTCACCACCAGGCCACTTGGACCGTAACCAGATAATATCTGTTCGTATGTCGGTGAGCGAAAATATCCGTAATTGGAACCAAGGCTTCCGAAAGCGGAAATCGTCGGATATAATAAGCCCCTGGCGGCCAGGGAATTTTTTTGTGCAGCTTTTAAATTATAGTCATTTACCTTTTGCTGCGGAAGGTTGACTAACGCCAATGCATAAACGTCTTCAGGTTGCAGTTCAGTAATAGGATCAAGCGGTATTTTATCCGCAGAAGGCTCATCTATTTCAAATGGCTGATCAGCTTCAACGTTCATGTAAGCCATCAACACATATTTTGATTGCGTTACATTTCCCCTTGCAGTAATAAGATTGGAGCTATCGCTGGCCAATTGGGCTTCCAGCTCCACGGCGTTTAATTGCGGAAGTGCCCCCGCATTCACTTGCTTATTTACAATATCAAGTTGCGATATGGACTGTTTCACCTGCACCTCGGCAATGTTTTCCTGTTCCCTTGCCAGCAATACCTGCAGGTAGGAATTAGCAACCGTTAGTGCGATGTCATTTTTTAATTTGTCCGTTGCTGCTTTGGCGGCCATAACTGACCACGCGTTGGCAAGAATGGTATTTTTTTTCGAGAACCAATTAAAAATATTAACGCTCGTTTGAAGATTCAATCCTACCTGGAAAAAGTTTTGATTCTCCAAAATACCCGTTGACGGATTTTGAGATTTACCAAACCGGTATCCATTACTGTTGCTGAAATTTACAGCCGGAATCTGCGAAAGCTTACTTTCTTTATAAGTGATTGCAGCAAGTTCGGCTTGGATTTCATTTTGTTTTATAGAAATATTGCTGTCTAAAGCATATTGCACGCAACGTTGAAGGCTCCATTTTTCCTGAGCTTGCGCCATAATAGCTAAGAAACAAAAGGGAATTAAAAGTCTGAATTTTTTACGCATTGGACAAAAATACTAATTTGGTAGATTAATAGTATTTCAGAAGGATAAAAGGCAAATTACTAATGTGAAATTAGGCCGGCTAATGTAACGAAGTTTTTTTTAAATCATATTAAATCCTCTCTCCAAATCTTTAATTAAATAATCCGGGTCTTCAAGGCCCACATACATTCTTATTCTTCGGTGGTCTGTATTTTCGGCGTCAAACTCATCTTCTCTTATCGATGCACAACCAGGAATTATCAATGACTCGTGACCACCCCAGCTAACAGCCATGAGAATGTGTTGCAATCCTTCACAAAAATTCTCTACCTCTTTAAGCGCTTTTGCTTTGATGGTAAATGAAAATAAACCGCACGCACCTTCCATTTGTTGCTTAGCTAATTCATATTGAGGAAAATCTTTATCAAAAGGAAAAACGACCGTTTCAACTTTCTCATGGTTCTTTAAATAATTGACAATTATGGGTGTTGTTTTGGAAATTTTTTCCAACCTGATGTTGATGGTTCTTAAGCCGCGAATAAGTAACCAAGCGTTGAAAGGCGTTGTGCCAATTCCCATATTCATGTATTCGCTTTTGAAAATCTTTGTTATCATCCCTGAAGTTCCGCAAAGAACTCCCGCAATTACATCACTGTGACCATTTATATATTTAGTCGCGCTTTGCAGCACCAGGTCAATTCCATATTCAATTGGCCGCTGGTATAACGGTGAGCAGTAACTGTTATCGCATATCGTAATAATATTTTTTGATTTGGCAATCGATGCAACTGCCTTTAGATCTTGAAGATAAAAACTCCAGCTATTCGGTGTTTCCAGGTATATAATTTTTGTATCAGGCTGTATCGCATTTTTAAAATTTTCAATATCTCTTCCGTCAACATAGGTAGTTGTTACATTAAACCTTGGCAAAATATTATTAAAAAGGTTTTGGGCCCATGTATATGGTTTATCGACAGAAACAATATGATCGCCAGCTTTTATATTAGCAAGCACGGCGGTGAAGATTGCGCCTGCGCCGCTGTTGAAAACAAGGCAATCTTCTGCAACATCCAACGCTGCAAGCTTTTGGGAAAGTATTTTTAAAGTAGGATTATTGCCGCGGCTATATAAAAAAGTAGATGCTTCATCCTGTAAACCTTTCCGGAAACCATTTACTTTTTTAAATGCAAAATTGCTGCTTTGAATTATCGGCGGCGCTATCGCGTTGAAATAGTCTTCCCGGTCTTCTCCTAATTCATTTAAGATATATGAAATATCCATAGCTGTTATTCTTTAATTTCCTTATTACCTGTAAAGGCTTTTGCTATAAAGTAAAGGATGATGAAACCGGCCAGCACTAAACTGCCAGTAAGGGCGGCGTAATTATTATTTTTATAATCAGCGGCGATACTGATGCCCACAAAAGTATAGGAAGCAATGAATATAATAGGTAATAACGGGTATAACTTCATCATAAAAATTCCTGTATCATTTAAATAAGCAGTTTTTTTTCTTATTAAAAAAATACTTCCTGCGGAAAAAATCATTCCGAAACAATCAAGAAAAATAGTAAAGCTTAGAATGTTGTCAAATTCTTTTGCCCAAAAAAGTATGAGGATGCATAAGCCTGAAAAAACACTGAGTGAAGTGGTAAGCGCTTCTGTTTTTATATGCCTTTTTTTAAATGCCGGGGGCAGAATTTTATCGTCGCTCATCGCTGCCATTACTCGTGGGTTGCTTAGCAACAGTACATTTACATACCCAAGCACACTAAGAAAGAGCAGCACGGATAATACGCGTTCTGCATAAACTCCAAATACTTTACCAGCCATTATTGCTGCTATATTTTTGCTTGTTTTTAATTCTTCAAAACCAATAACTTTTACATACGCATAGTTGATTAAAAAGTATAAAATGATAATGACGGTTATTCCTAAAAATATTGCGCGCGGAAGTGTTTTTTGAGGATTGCGGACTTCCTCACCAAAGTTTATTGTTTGCTGATAACCTCCATAAGTAAAGCTTACGGCAACCAAGCCAACACCAAAAGCCTTTAAATATTCCATTAATGCAGGGTTGTGTTGCGAAGTGGATATTACTAAAGAGCTTGCAGGATGTCCTGCAAAAAACAAAGGGCTTATTAGTAAAATAACCATCAAAACTTTTACGGTGGTAAGCACATTTTGGGTGCGCGCACTCATTTTTAAGCCTAATAAATTTACTCCGTAAAAGATCAGGATCGCCGTAATCGCAATGACGATCTGAACAGTTTGAATATGCTGCGCATTCGCAGGAATTAATGTCCAGTTTGCATCCGTGGATTGAGGAACAAAAATGCCGGTAATATATTCGCCACCTACCAAAGCAACGGCCGCTAATGATGCGGCATTTGAAACCAGTATAATGCAATTAATCCCAAAGGCAATCGATGGATGATAAGCGAAGGCAATCACCTTATAGTATCCACCAGTAACCGGCATACGGCTGCCTATTTCAGCATAAGTGAGCGCCCCGCAAAAGGCTATCAAGCCACCGGCAATCCATGCGCTAAAAAAAATGAATTGACTATCTACTGCTTTGGCAACATTTACCGGCGTTCTAAAAATTCCCATGCCTATAACAAAACTCACCATAATGATTGTTAAGTCAAATAGGTTTAGTTGCCTTGCTGGTTTCATTTTGGGAAGGTAAAAAATATTTGTGGTTACATTTGTGTATTATGAATATTAAGAAGATTATTCTTTCATTGTTACCATTTTTGGGATCAGCAACTGCTCAAAATTTAATTAAGCCTGACTCGTCTTTAACTCTTCAGAATATTATTGTAAATGCGTACGAAAACAACAGGAAACTTATAGATGTGCCCGCGGCCGTTAGCCTGGTGGTAAAAGCAGTTCTTAACCGTTATAACAATACCAGTATTTTATCAGCGCTGAATAACAATCCCGGCGTGCGTATGGAAGAACGTTCGCCCGGAAGTTATCGTCTAAGCATTCGAGGTAGTTCCCTTACGTCACCCTTTGGCGTTAGAAATGTAAAGGTGTATTATGATGGAATTCCCTATACTGACCCGAGTGGAAATACCTATCTTAACCAGTTAGGGTTTTATAATTTTCAATCAATTGAAGTAATTAAAGGCCCCGCTGGAAGCATCTATGGCGCCGGTACTGGCGGAGTTTTACTTATAAGAAATGATGTTAATTTATTTCACCCCGGGATTTCTCTTGCATATAATTCCGGCAGTTATAACCTGAATAATGTGAACGCGAATATCCGTTTAGGCAACGACAGTACGCACAGTACCGTCAACTACCAGCACCAAACTAACGACGGATACAGGAACCACACTGCAATGCGCCGCGATGTGATAACCTGGGATGTTGTATCAAAGCCCAATTACAAATCTGAATTGCAGGCGCATTTTTTATATGCGGACCTG
>JBDTKB010000002.1:0-20614 GCA_039935555.1 Ginsengibacter sp.
ACCTGGAAATCAACTTTATCCAGCCGCGATGTTGCCTGCCTGGCCTTGAATTTGAATGCCATTGCCCAGCGCGGATGATGTGTAGTACTTCCCGTTTGCTGTTGCAATTCAACATTATTTATTTTTATTACCATGCCATCTATTTCATAAGGCAGCTCATCTCTTTTTACTTCAAACTCTTTGCAAAATTCAACAACCTCTTCAATGCTGTTACACACTTTTTTTTCGTTCACGGGTGTTTTAAATCCAAGTGCTGACAGCATTTGTAATGATCCCGCATGTGAAGCTAAAAGCTTATCGTCTTTTGATGTGCCCGCTTTGCCAAGCTTTATAAAACTGATGTGATATAATATCGCCTCAAGCTTTCTTTTTCTTACAGCGGCCGGGTCTTTCATTCTAAGAGATCCGGCAGCAGCGTTGCGTGGATTAGCAAGCGGAGCTATGCCTTCTTCGGTGAGCATTTTATTATACTGCCTGAAATTTTCTTTAGTCATCAATACTTCCCCGCGTATCTCTATCGTCTCAATACCATATTCTGAAAATTTCGCAGATAATGGAATTGAGCCGATTTGCTTTATATTAAAAGTTATATCATCGCCGGCGACACCATCCCCTCTCGTTGCGCCTCTCACCAACATATCGTTTTCATAAATTACTGAAATGCTGGCCCCATCAAATTTTGGCTCAACGCTGTAAATTATCTCGCTGGCATTTACCAATCCCCGCACTCTTTTATCCCAATCAACAAGGTCCTGGGCATTGTAGCTATTTTCAAGACTAAGCATTGGCACGAGATGCGGAACAGTTACAAACTCCTTATTTAGGCTGTTTCCAACGCGCTGCGTCGGCGAGTCTGGAGTAATTAAAGATGGATTTTCACTTTCAAGTTTTTCCAACAATTTATATAGCAGATCATATTGCTCATCTGAAATAAGTGGATCGTTCAGGATATAATATCTGTATTCATGAAACCTGAGAACATCTCTTAAATCATCAATTGCGTCTGTGCCTTTTAGCAACCGGTTCGTTAATGATTGTAGCTCCTTTGTTTGTTCTTTATAGTACATGAATATAATTTAACGCAAAAATAAAAAGAGTAAGCTGTTGTTTTTTTAATTTAAGAAAATGGTGCCGCACAAAAAATATTTAATTTTTTTTTCCTTCTCATTTAGCAATTTATAATTTTCCACGAAATCATTCTACCTTAAAAAATATATTTTAATGACTTGATCGAAAGTTTAAAATAATGTGTTTATTTTACACAATATAATTTGCTAGATATGAAAAGAGCTTTACTTGTTTCTTTTGTCATCCTATTTGCGTCCCAAACTTTTTCTCAATTACTATCCTGGAGTCCGGCTTTTGTGCAAGAGACGAGCAGTTCCGTTATAATTACAATGGATGCGACAAAAGGTAACCAGGGGTTATTCAACTATACACCCACTACTGATGTTTATGTACATATTGGCGTTATAACAAACCTGAGTACCAGTTCTTCAAACTGGCTGTATGTTTCCAGCGTTTGGGGAACGACCAATCCAACTTATCGCGCAACTTACATTGGAAATAATAAATGGACTTATACTATTACGGGAGGATTAAGAAGTTTTTTTGGATTGACAAATCCGGCAGAAACTATAAAAAAAATTGCCATACTTTTTAGGAGTGGAAATGGGAACAGCAAGCAGACTAATAGTAATGGAGGTGATATGTTCGTGCCTGTTTACGATAACGGCCTCTATGCAAGAATTGATAATCCATTTAGGAAACCTGAATACGTTCCCGTTGCTGAATCAATTACCAAAACAGTGGGCGATGTGTTACCGATTGTAGCAAATGCAAGTCTTACAGGAAGCAATTTGCAAATATATTTTAATGGAAATCTTTTATCAACCGTTACGGGAACGAGAGACAGTACCTCAGCTGTTATTACTTCTTTTGGCGCGCAAACAATTGTAGCAAAGGCTACGAACGGGGTAAATACAAACAGTGATACATTATCGTTTTTCATCGCAGCTGCAAATACTATAGCGCCACTACCGGCTGGTGTAAAAGATGGCATCAATTATTACCCTTCATCAGACTCTGCCACTTTAGTATTATATGCACCGTCTAAAAACCATATTACGGTGCTCGGCGATTTTAATAACTGGTTATCATCGGCAGCATATCAAATGAGTGAAACACCTGATGGCCTGCGTTATTGGATAACCCTTAAAGGGCTCACGTCAGGCACTGAATATGCTTATCAATACCTTATAGATGATAGCATACAAGTGGCAGATTTTAATACAGAGAAAGTGCTTGATAAAAATGTGGATCCATCTGTTTCTGCAACCACTTACCCAGGTTTGAAAACTTTTCCTGTAAAAGCAGCGGGCACGCTCGCGGGCATTATTCAAACGGGGCAGGCCGCCTATAATTGGCAAGTAACTAATTTTTCAAGGCCTGATAAAAGAAACCTGGTTATTTATGAGCTATTGGTTCGGGATTTTGTAGCTGCTGGTAATTGGCAAACGTTAAAAGATACCTTGAACTATTTGAAGAAATTAGGTATAAACGCAATTGAAGTAATGCCTTTCAGCAATTTCGAAGGAGCCAGTAGTTGGGGATACAATCCAAATTTTTATTTTGCCCCTGATAAAGTATATGGCACACCAACTGCCTTAAAGCAATTTATTGATGCCTGCCATCAGCAGGGAATGGCCGTAATAATGGATATGGTGTTAAACCATTCCTTTGGCAGTTCACCCATGGTTCAAATGTATTGGGATGCCGCTAATGGAATTCCTGCGGCAAATAGTCCATGGTTTGAGCAGCATTATACACACGCTTTTGATGTAGGATACCAGTTTAAAAATGCCTCACAAGCTACGGCAGATTTCAGGCAGCGTGTTGTTGCTTACTGGCTAAATAATTATCATATTGATGGATATAGGTTTGACCTTGCAAAAGGCTTTACCCCAACCAATACCTGCGACGCTTCAGGAAACAACTGCAATGTGGGCACATGGGGTAATTATGATGCCAATCGCGTTGCCATTTGGGAAACCATCTACAATCAGCAACAAAGCGTTTCTCCCAACAGTTATTGCATTTTAGAAATGTTTGCAGATAATAGCGAGCAACAGGTTGAGGCTAATTATGGAATGTTGTTGTGGGGTACCAATATGAATTCCAATTTTAACCAGGCCACCATGGGTTATAGTAATCCGTCATGGGATTTTAGCGCAGGTATTTACTCGAGCCTTGGCGGCTGGAACCAGCCCGGGTTGGTAACCTACCAGGAAAGCCACGATGAAGAAAGGCTGATGTGGAAGAATGAACAATATGGTAACAGCAATGGATCAACTTACAATATTAAAGATACCGCAACAGGCTTACAGCGAAATGCCATGGCAGCAGCTTTTTGGGCAATGATCCCGGGGCCGAAAATGCTTTGGCAATTTGAGGAATTGGGTTACGATTATTCGATTAATACCTGTGCCGATGGTGTTACAATTAATACAAATTGCCGGTTAGATCCAAAACCTATAAAATGGAATTACCTGCAAAACGCCAACAGGAGAGCGTTACACGATATATATAGTTCGCTGTTGAAGTTGCGAACAACTCCTGCTTATTTTTCAACCTTTACCACCGGAACGATTTCTTACAGTTTATCAGCAGCTTTTAAATGGATGGAAGTATATGATAACAGTTTAAAAGTTGTGGTGGTAGGCAACTTCGATGTGACATCTCAAACGGGTTCTGTTTCATTTCCATCTTCAGGAACATGGTATGATTATTTAAACGGAACAACTATTACCGCGACAGGTGCTGCCCAGTCGATTACATTGCAGCCGGGCGAATACCATGTATATTTAAATGCAAACATTGCTTTACCAGTAACACTCATAAATTTTTCAGGCAAAAATGTTGGCCACGATAATTTATTAAATTGGTCTGTGGGCACTGAAGAGAATCTAAATTATTATGAATTGGAGCGCAGCGAAGATGGCCAAAACTTTATCGGTATTTCTCAAATTGCGGCCACGGGAAAATCCGGTTATGCTTATACAGACGATATAAGCGCTGGAACCACATCAGTCTATTATTATCGTTTGAAAAGTGTAGATAAAGACGGAAATTTTAAATTGAGTGCGGTAATCAAAATAAAAATATTATTAAATGGAAATTTCGCAGCCGTGAATCCTAATCCATTTAAAAACAACCTGCAAGTCACTATTCAATCGCAGGCAAATGATAAAGCAATTTTAATATTGACTGACTTAAGTGGAAGGCAATTATTAAAACAAACAAAAACTGTATTTGCCGGAAACAATCAATTTCAAATAAGTGAGGCGGGAAAATTAGCCAGCGGAACTTATATGCTTACTGTTATTGAATCGCAGCAAACACAAAGTATAAAAGTGGTTAAAGGAGATTATTGAGTAATTATTTTGTAGCTATATAGCAGATCGTATTTGTAATTTGTCATTTTCTAAAATCCAAATAGTTTTTTATGGCAGCAATATCAAAAGATAATTCTACCAAAAGCATTAAGACTTTCAAAGTAATCCAGTCTGAAGTGCAAAGTATAAACCGGGTTGCTTTGTCAGTCGATTGCGTAATTTTTGGCTTTGACGAGAACAAACTGAAAGTTTTATTGATTCGGTCAGATCTAAAAAAGTACCAAAGTAAATGGTCTTTGCTTGGCGATCTCGTTAAGCCAGAAGAAGACCTGGATGCCGCCGCATATCATATATTAAAACAACGAACAGGGTTAAACGATGTTTTTTTAGAACAAGTGCACACATTTGGCGAGGTAAGCCGCCACCCTGCAGGAAGAGTTGTAACAGTTGCCTATTGCTCACTTATTAATATTCAACATCATCGAATAAAAATTTTGGATAACGAATTACATTGGCATGAGATAGAAAGTGTAACAGAGCTAGCTTTTGACCATCAAAAAATTTTTGAAACCTGTTATCAATGGCTTCAAAAAAGGGTTCAGGAACACCCGCTTGGGCTCAACCTTCTTCCGAGTAAATTTTCTTTAAGAGAACTTCAGAACCTGTACGAATCTATTTTAAATCTAAAACTTGACAGAAGAAATTTCAGGAAGAAATTTTTTGCTATGGATTTTTTGGTGGACCTAAACGAAGACGAACAAAATGTTCCTCACCGGCCTGGAAAGCTTTATAAGTTCGACTATGAAAAGTATGAGAAAAAGAAAAAGACCTGGTCGGGTATTGATTTTTGATTTTCTGAAAGGTTATTTTTTACTGATAATTACCGGGGTATAGTTTAATTAGCTGGATTGCGCTAAAAAAATGAACGCCAGGATAAGTCTGCCAATTGTATTCCATATATATTTGAAATGAGAACTTAGCCGCTAACTCCGTCGTTGGCGCTGAATGAGAAATGAAAAATATGACCTCAAAAAACATCTAAAGTATTAGAATGAAAAGAATCGGCACTTTTATTTTTATCCTGCTTACCAATATTTTTTTTGGATGTGCAAAATCGACTCCCAGCGTCACAAATACCGGCCAGGGCGGTGGGGGCAATAATCCGCCCGGCGATACTACTCAAATAATAAAAGGTGCCGATATAAGTTGGGTAACACAAATGGAAGCTTCAGGCATAAAGTTTTATGATAGCACAGGTACTCAACAAGATTGCTTCCAGATTTTAAGGGGACTTGGAATGAACGCTATTCGTTTGCGTGCCTGGGTTAACCCCGCAGGTGGATGGAATAATGCAGCCGATGTTGTCGCAAAAGCTTTGAGGGCAAAAGCGCTCGGAATGAAAATTATGATTGACTTTCATTATAGCGACACCTGGGCTGATCCGGGACACCAGACTAAGCCCGCCACATGGACCGGGGAAGATTTTGCTACCTTAAAGCAATCGTTGGCGAGCTATACAACAGGAGTAATCGATACATTGAAACTAAATGGAATTGCTCCCACCTGGGTAGAGATTGGCAACGAAACCAATGATGGTATGCTTTGGCCTGACGGGCAGGCTTCTGTGAATATGAGCAATTTTGCCCAACTCGTTACCACCGGATATAATGCTGTAAAATCTGTAGATACTACTATAAAAGTAATTGTTCATTTATCGAATGGTTATGATAATTCTTTATTTCGCTGGATGTTCGATGGTCTCAAATCTTATGGAGCTAAATGGGATATTATAGGAATGTCATTGTATCCCACATCATCCAATTGGTCCAACTTAAATGCTCAATGTCTTACCAATATGAACGACCTGGTTTCGCGGTACGGCAAACCGGTAATGATTGTGGAAATTGGTATGAGTTGGGATCAGGCTCCAGCCTGCCAATCCTTTATAGCGGATTTGATCACTAAAGTAAAATCAGTTCCGGGCGGTAACGGCCTGGGTGTATTTTATTGGGAGCCGGAAAGCTATAATAACTGGCAGGGCTACACGCTGGGTGCTTTTGATAATAGTGGTAAGCCGACGATTGCTTTAAGTGCATTTCATTAATTTTTTAAACCGGGATGTGATAGATAAAAATCTGGTAAAGAAAGATGATTTCACAATTGTACTTACAAGCCATACAAACTTTTATAAATCAACCTCTGCAAAGCAATTCAGCAGTCTGGATGAATTGCAGGTTTGCGTGTGGGTAGAAATTGAACAACACAAGTAATAAACCAACCACTAAATATTTTTGAAAATAAATATATATTTTGTTAAAAAATTTTTTTAATTTGTGTAAAAATTACACATTATAATTTCGTAAAAATATATTTTTTACGCGCTAAACTAAAACGATTGTCACTATGAGAAAAAACATTTTCTATTTGTCAAAACATGCCTGTGTTTTGATTTTATTCCTCTTTTTTACTTTTATAGCGTCTGCACAAAAAGCCATCACCGGGCATGTAACTAACGAGAAAGATGGTAGCGGTATTGAAGGCGTTTCGGTTGCGGTTAAAGGTTTTAAATCAGGAACTCAAACCTCGAAAGATGGTAGTTTTCAAATCACCGTACCTGCAAAAGCAACCACGCTTATTTTTACGGCAGTGGGTTTTGTAAGCCAGTCTGTTGCTATTGATCAATCTTCGGCGGTTACTGTTTCCATGCAACCTTCCGTGTCAACCCTTAATGATGTGGTAGTGGTGGCTTACGGTACAAAGCGTAAATCTGATTTGACGAGCGCCATAACATCGGTTTCGGCCAAAGATTTTCAAAAAGGATTTATCCCATCTTCTGAGCAACTGCTCCAGGGTAAAGTTGCCGGACTGCAGATTACGTCTGGCGGCGGTTCTGCTGGTGGAGGTAGTACGATTCGCATTAGAGGAGGTGCCTCTCTAAATGCAAGCAACGACCCATTAATTGTAATAGATGGCGTACCGGTGGACAATAATAATTTACCTGGATCGGCTAATTTATTAAATACAATTAACCCAAATGATATTGAATCAATGAGTGTGCTGAAGGATGCTTCTGCCACGGCATTATATGGATCAAGGGCGTCTAACGGCGTTATTCTTATCACTACAAAAAAAGGTGTGAAAGGTAGAGTAAGATTGAATTTCAATACACAATTTTCTGTTGGTACAGTTGCTAAACAGGTTCATGTGCTTACAGGAGATCAAATACGCTCTATTATAAATGCTGACGCAGCGGCAACAGGAAATAATACGTTTAAAAGTCTGCTTGGCACTTCAAACACTAATTGGCAAGACAAGATTTATCAATCCGCATTTGGCAACGATAACAATTTAAGTGCGAGCGGAGCAATTGCAAATATTCCTTTCCGTATTTCCGGTGGTTATTTAAATCAGGATGGAATTTTAAAGACCGATCATTTTAATCGTTATTCTACTTCATTAAATTTATCTCCCCAGTTTTTTGATAATCACCTTTCTGTGAATGTGAATGTTAAGTATTCGCATACAAATAACAGGTTTGCAGACCAGGGAGCCGTGGGCGCAGCAGCAGCTTTTGATCCTACACAAGAAGTATATGACAATACTCATGGTGGAAGATGGGGCGGATATTTTGAATGGCTGCAACCAGGCACAACGTTGCCTATTGACCTGGCAACCCGCAATCCACTTGCATTATTGGAGCTGAGGCACAACACCTCTACTGCAAACAGAATCATTGGTAATGTACAGTTAGATTATAAACTCCATTTCTTGCCGGACTTACATCTCCAGGCTAACATTGGCCTTGATAATGCAAATGGAAGTGGTAATGACAAACGTGATTCGATCATGGCAACGGACTACCATACTGCAGGTCGGTATTCTTTTTATAAGCAGAGTAAACACAATAATTTGTACGAATTCTCTTTATTCTATTCAAAGGATATAAAAAGTATAAAAAGCAAGGTTGATGCGTTGGTATTGCATGGTTATGAAGAATTTCCTACTGACGTATATAATTATGCGTCTTACGGGCAAAATGGTGTGGTGATTGCTAACAGCGTTCCTACATTTGCAACCGATAAACCAAAGTATGCGCTTGAATCTTATCTCGCTCGTGTAAATTATTCCTTTGATAACAGGTACTTCATAACAGGTTCCGTCCGCAGAGATGCGAGTTCTAAATTTTCTCCTGCTACACGGGTGGGTTATTTCCCGGCAGTTTCGGCAGCGTGGAAATTAAAGGAAGACTTCTTTAAAAATACTAATGCAATTAGTGATTTGAAACTGCGCGGTAGCTGGGGCATCACAGGCCAGCAGGATATTGGAGGTATTCCAGGAGCAAGCTTTAATGCATTATATCCTTATTTGCCTGTTTATTCCTTAAGCAATTCAGCAGCTGAATATGAATTTGGCTCTACTTATTTTAATTATTTGCGCCCCGGTGCATATGATCCAAATATCAAGTGGGAAACAACAACTTCTGCTAATATCGGTTTGGATTTTGGATTTATTAATAACAGGATATCAGGATCCATAGATGTTTATGATAAAAAAACAAAGGATCTTTTAAGCCCGATAAACCAGGCGCCCGGACAAAATTTCGATATCACCATCGTTACCAATATTGGTAACCTGGAGAGCAAAGGCGTTGAGTTTGTTTTAAACACAGCTCCCATCAGAACCAAAACAGTTAATTGGGATTTTGGATTTAACATCGCCTACAATACTGATAAAATTACCAATCTTGGTCCCAATGTAAACTCTCTTCCTCAAAGTAATATAAGTGGAGGAACAGGAAATCAAATTGGCATATTCGCTGTTGGCTATGAGCCTTTTACATTTAATGTCTATAAGCAGATTTACGATAGTAAAACAGGCAAGCCTATTGAAGCATTATATGAGGATATCAATCGTGATGGAACGGTCGGCGCTGCGGATGAATATTATTATAAAAAACCGGCTCCTGATGTATTATTGGGAATTAATACCCAGGTCTCTTATAAAAAGTGGATGTTGGGAGCCACCGCTCATGGTGCTTTTGGCAACTATCTATATAATAATTACAACTCAAATAGTACGGTGCTGCGGTCTATTAAAAACCCGATTAATTTTATTGGTAACGCCGGTATTGGATACTTGGCTTCTGGTTTTGTAAACAATCAATATTTGTCAGATTACTATATCGAAAACGCTTCTTATTTGCGGGTAGATAATATCAATCTTGGCTATAATGCAGGCAAGGTGTTTAATAACAAAGCGAGTCTGCGAATAACAGCAAATGTTCAAAATGTTTTTGTAATTACTAAATATTCAGGACTGGACCCTGAAAATTCTGATCCTCACGGAGTGGATAATAACATTTACCCACGTCCGCGGATTTTCTCATTAGGTGCTAACCTTGATTTCTAATTAAAAAAAATCTTTCAAATGAAAAGCAAAATATTTAAAAATATAATCTTAGGCACGGCCATAATATTAACCGCAGGGTCGTGTGCGAAGAAACTGAATTTGTATCCCACAAACGATCTTACACCTGTAACAGTTTATTCTTCTGTTTCGGGCTATAAAAGTGTACTCGCAAAAATATATGGCGGTTTAGCTTCTGGTGGAAACCAAGGCCCGGCAGGCCAACCTGATATAAGCGGTGGTTTGGATGAAGGATCTCAAATTGCATTTATCCGTCCATTTTTCAATTGCGAAGAACTACCAACAGACGAAGCGGTAGTTGCCTGGAACGACCAGACCATTCAGAATTACCATGCTTTATCCTTTACAAGTGCAGATCCATTTCTAAAGGGAATGTATGCGCGGCCGATGTACAATATCACCCTGGCTAACGAGTACCTGAGGTTTTCTACCGATGCGGTCGTGAAGTCAAACGGCATTACAGGCACAGACGCAACTGATATAAAAAGTTCAAGAGCTGAAGTGCGTTTTTTGCGTGCTTTTAATTATTGGTTAATGATGGATTTGTTTGGAAACTCCACTTTCATAACTGAAGAAAATATTGTGGGTGGCCCATTACCTGGTGAAATAAAAAGAGCAGCACTCAGTAATTATATTATCGGCGAATTGAAAGCGATCGATGGAGATCTGCTTCCTGTAAAAACAGCTGAATATGGAAGAGTGGATCAAGGTGCCGCGTGGGCTTTACTGGCTCGCATATATTTAAATGATTCTGTTTATTCGGGTACGCCCCATTACGATAGCGCGGTGTATTATGCGTCCAAAGTAATAAAAGACGGCGGCTATTCTTTGCGCCCAGGTTATCCAAGTTTATTTATGGCAGATAACGATAAGCAGAAAGACGAATTCATTTTTGCAGTTCCTATCGATGGCTTACACACACAAGGGTATGGCAACACTACATTTTTTGTACATGGTCCGTCGGGAGATGAAGCTGCAACAGATTATGGAGTAACAGGCGGCGGATGGTATGGCTATAGAGCTACTGCCTCGTTTGCGAATTTATTTGCTGATAAAAGCGGAGCCACTGATACGAGAGCTTTGTTCAAAACTTCAAAGTATGGTACCAGTGCCTCCCAATTAGCAATAGCAGATTTGAGTAATTTTGATCAGGGGCTCCATGTAAAAAAATATGTAAATATCAGGACTGATGGCGCAAAAGTTTCTGACCCAACCGGCTATTTTGCTGATATTGATTTCCCGGTTTTTCGATTATCAGAAATGTATCTTATTTATGCAGAAGCCACGCTTCGTGGAGGTGGCGGCAATCTTGCAACCGCTTTGGGTTATTTAAATTTAATAAGAGCACGGGCATATGGCTCAACCACAATGGGCCAAATCGTTCAAGGCGACTTAACCCTGCAATTTGTTTTGGATGAAAGAGGCCGTGAATTGTATTGGGAAGGGCATCGCCGTACTGACCTTGTTCGCTATAATCTATTAACAACGGGAACATACTTATGGCCATGGAAAGGAGGTGTTGCATCAGGAACCGCTGTCGATTCCAAATACAATTTATTTCCAGTTCCTGCATCCGTAATTGCATCAAATCCTAACCTAACACAAAATCCCGGGTTCTAAAATTGCTCACCGATAAAATAGCTTAAAATGAAAAATATATTTAAAACAGTTCTTTTCCTTGTCATTTTTTCCTGCGCCTTTTGGGCTTGTAAAAAAGACGAAGCAAAAGATTATTATAATGGTGGAACCAACCCGGTTCTAACGGCGTCCACTGACTCAATTCGGTTGTCGTACGCAAACGCTGCACAAACGGCCGTTACATTTTTATGGACGAATCCAAATTACCAATTTACTACTGGCGTTAGTTCTCAAAATGTTACTTATAAAATTGAAATTGATACAATAGGATCAAATTTTACAAATCCTAACAGGCAAACAATTTCCGTTAGCAAAGATTTAAGTTTGACACTTGCCACTTCAACATTCAATGATTATTTGCTAAATCAATTACAACTTCAACCGGGTGTTTCCCACAATTTGGAAGTTAGAGTATCAGCTAATTTGGTAAATAATTCCGCAGTTATACATTCTAACGTTTTAAAGTATGCCGTAACACCTTATGCTATTCCTCCAAAAGTTGCCCCGCCATCTTCAGGAACGCTTTTTATAGTGGGCAGCGCTACACCGGGCGGCAGCTCACATGGTTGGGACAACCCGATTTCTCAAACCGTTGCAGTACAGCAATTCACCCAGGTTAGTACCACATTGTATACGATTACGCTACCTCTAATTGGCGGTGGCGAATACAAATTAATTGCAGTTAACGGCTCATGGAATGACCAATGGAGTATTGCAGTTAATGACGATCCAAATGAAATTAACGGCGGTGATTTTGTTTTTAACGGGAAGAATATTCTTGCGCCTGCGGCTAGCGCCAACTATAAAATTGATGTAGATTTTCAAAGAGGAAAATTCACCGTAACTAAACAATAGAGAAACCTAACCATCGAAAAGTATCATTTCTAAAATAACTTATTATGAAAAATATTTTTAAACTTCTACTTCTTTTAATTGGAATAATGGTTGTTTGTTCTTCTTGTAAAAAGACGGACCATTTGCCTTTCTATAATAACGGCACGCCATCGGTTTTAAGTAGTTCGGTAAGTGTAATTGCTCCTGTAGTTGCAGACTCAAACAAGGCCGCGCTAACTCTTTCATGGACATCGCCGAAATATGCAACTGATTCTGCTAATCAAAAATTTATTATTGAAATCGATTCTTCAGGCAGAAATTTTTCAAAAGAAAAAACTATTGTCGTTAACGTGGCCTTATCAAAAACCATTATTGCAAAAGATCTAAATGCAATTTTGCTGGGTTTTGGATTTGCCTATAATAAAGCCTATGATATTGACGTGCGGGTTACCTCATCCTACGCAAATAATAATGAGCAGTATCAATCCAATGTATTGAAGCTGAAAGCAACGCCTTATGTAACACCTCCAAAAGTAGTACCACCGTCATCTGATAGTTTGTTCATTGTTGGTGCAGCTACGGCAGGCGGCTGGGGGAATCCGGTTCCACTTCCGGCACAACAATTCACAAGGGTCGATTCTGTCACTTACGAGGGAACCTTCTTTTTAAATGGTGGCCAGCAATATTTGTTTTTACCAGTTAATGGTTCCTGGGCGCATAAATATAATATTGCAGACGGCAGTGTTCCGGGCATTAGTGTCGGCGGAGTGTTTGGCTTAGATCTTGGAAACTCAAATATACCAGGCCCGGCAAATACAGGAATGTACGACATCAAAGTAGACTTTCAGCGTGGAACGTTTACAGTAACCAGCACAGGGTATTACGCATTAATGTATGTGCCCGGAGATTACCAGGCTTGGACACCAGCAACGGCTCCTACCCTTGGCTCACCTAAAAACGATGGCAATTACGAGGGTTATGTAAATATTCCTTCAGGTAATTCTTACCAATTTAAATTAAATACAACGCCGGATTGGAGCAATTCTTTTGGCGATGGCGGCAATGGAACGCTGAGCTCAAGCGGCGGCAACATTACTGTTCCGGGTGCGGGATATTATCATATCGTTGCCAGCACTGCTTCCAAAACCTGGTCTGCAACTAAAACAACATGGAGCATAATCGGAAGCTTTGCAGCAAGCAATTGGGGCAACGATATAGATATGACGTACAGCCCTACCAACAATAACTGGACAGGCACAATTACCACAGCGGCAGGAGATCAATTTAAGTTCCGGGCCAATCACGATTGGTTATTGAATTATGGTGATAATGGCGGAGGAACCCTTGTATCGGGCGGGGCAAATATCGGCGACGCTTCTAAAAATATAACTGTGCCCGCAGGTATGCATACGGTCACATTATTTCTAAATAATTCAGGATACTATACTTATCTCGTTCAATAGACTTATTTCTTAATTATTAAAAGGCTGTCTTAAAGGCGGCCTTTTTTTTGTTTGAAAAGCAATAAAAACTGATTTTAATTGTGCAATGATCCAAATACTTAAATGTAAAATAATTATGATAAATAAATTCAACTATGCTTATTTTACAGTATGTTCAAAATATAAAATGTTGCCTGAATGAAAAACATTATCCTTCTTTTTTTACTGTTTTCTTTAAGAGCCCCAATTGTTTCCGTTGCTCAAAATAATACCACCGACAGGCATTTAAAATTTGATGAAAATTGGAGGTTTCATCTCGGAAATGCGGCTGATCCATCCAAAGATTTTAATTATTCCGTCGCAAATATTTTTTCCAAAACAGGGAAAGGTGATGGCACCCCAGTTGATACCAAATTCAAAGATTCATCGTGGCGCACTTTAAACTTGCCACACGATTGGGTTGTTGAGCTTCCATTTGTAAACTCACCGAATTTGGATGTAATGGCTCACGGGTACAAACCTGTCGGAGGTCTTTTTCCTGAAACCAGTATTGGTTGGTATCGAAAACATTTTTCGATCGATAAAAAAGATTCAGGCCAACGATTTCAAATTCAATTTGATGGGATTTTTCGTGATGCCAACGTTTGGATAAATGGAATTTACGTGGGCAATAATAAAAGCGGGTACATCGGAATAGCATATGACATTACAGATTTCATTAATTATGATAAAGAAAATGTAATCGTGGTAAGAGTAGATGCTTCGCAATACGAAGGTTGGTTTTATGAAGGTGCAGGAATTTACCGGCACGTATGGCTGAATAAATATAATAATCTTCATATTTCTGGCAATGGATCATTTGTGTATTCCAATGTTGAAAAAAATGAAGCAATAATAAATATTGAAACGGCCGTACAAAATCAAAATTCTTTTTCTTCATCGTGTACTATTAATTCTGTAATAACGGACCGTGACGGAAAAATTTTAGGACACACCAATGAACAGGCAGTGTCTTTAGCTATCAATGAAAATAGAATTATTAAACAAAAAATTATTTTAAGCCAGCCGAAGCTTTGGTCTGTTGATGATCCTTATTTATACCGCGTAATAACTGTCATAAAATCCAATGGGAAAATTATAGATACCGATAAAAAAAGATTTGGAATCAGAACAATAATAGCTAATAAAGATGGCCTTTTTGTAAATGGAAAATACGTGAAAGTAATGGGCGTTTGCGACCACCAGGATCATGCTGGTGTTGGAAGTGCTTTACCGGATTATCTACAATATTATCGCATCAGTTTATTGAAACAAATGGGCGCAAATGCTTACAGAACTACACACAATCCACCAACTCCGGAATTGTTAGACGCCTGCGATAGCCTTGGAATGCTCGTGTTAGATGAAACCCGGTTATTAAACAGCGGCAGCGAATACTTAAATCAATTTGAGAGAATGCTTTTTCGTGACCGTAGCCATCCTTCGGTTTTTATGTGGTCCATCGGAAATGAAGAAGGGTATATTCAAACTAGCAGTACGGGTAAACGCATAGCAGAAACAATGCTTGCGAAACAAAAGGCGCTTGACCCAACCCGCACCAGCACTTATGCCGCCGACGTACCCAATGTGTATAAAGGAGTAAATGAAGTAATTCCGGTAAGGGGGTTTAATTATCGTATTGCTGGTGTTGACCCGTACCATAGGGATCATCCGGAACAACCCATTATTGGAACTGAAATGGGCAGCACGGTTACCACGCGCGGCATCTATGAAAAAGATACCTTCCGTGCCTATGTGCCGGATGAAGATATTACTGCTCCCTCATGGGCCAATACTGCAGAGCAGTGGTGGTCGCTTGCCGCGACGCGAACATGGTGGATGGGCGGTTTTGTGTGGACCGGGTTTGATTATCGTGGTGAGCCGACTCCCTTTAAATGGCCAAATATAAATTCGCATTTTGGCATCATGGATATGTGCGGCTTCCCGAAAAATATTTATTATTATTATCAATCATGGTGGACCGATAAAGACGTGCTACACATTGCCCCGCATTGGAACTGGAAAGGTAAAGAAGGAAAACCTATTGACGTTTGGGTTTATAGTAATGCGGATAATATAGAACTATTTTTAAACGACAAAAGCCTGGGAAAAAAAGATATGCCACGCAACGGCCATCTTCAATGGAATGTAAATTACGAGCCTGGAAAATTGTCTGCCGTTGGTTTTAAAAAGGGTAAAAAAATTACTGCAAGCGTTGAAACAACCGGCGAGCCCGCGGAGGTGGTAATCACACCTTATAAAACCACCATGATTGCTGACGGTGAAGATGCCACGGTAATAAATGTAAGTGTCGTTGACAAGCAGGGTAGAGAAGTGCCGGATGCGGATAATCTTATTTCATTTTCTGTAACCGGGAGAGCGAAAATTATCGGCGTAGGCAATGGCGATCCCAGCAGTCATGAGGCGGATAAATGCATGGATGGAAACTGGCAGCGAAAATTGTTTAACGGAAAATGCCAGGTGATTTTGCAATCCGGCAGTTCCGCAAGTAGCATTAAATTCGAAGCTACTTCGCCCGGGTTATGGAAGGGCTCAACAGACATCATTACTATTAATCCGGAAAACATTACTGCAATCAAAGCAACAAAAAATGATAATAAAATTATCGGTAAGCCATTATTTAAAACCAACGAAAAAATACTTGGGGCAGATATTTCTTATTTGCCACAACTTGAAGCGAAAGGAATAAAGTTTTCTGACAAAGGTGTTGAAAAAGATGTGTTCGAAATTTTGAAAGAACATGGCTTTAATTACATTCGGTTGCGCATATTTGTGGACCCGGCTAACGATAGCGGCTACTCGCCGGGGAAAGGTTTTTGTGATTTGCCTCACACACTCGAAATGGCAAAACGTATAAAAAAATCAGGAATGAAATTTCTTCTCGATATACATTACAGCGATACATGGGCCGACCCCGGAAGGCAGAACATTCCAATAGCCTGGAAAGATCTGAATTTCCAGGAATTGACCCACAAAGTATTTGAATACACTGCGCAAGTTTTAAAAGCCCTTAAAGACCAGGGTACTTTGCCGGATATGGTACAAACCGGCAATGAAATAAATCATGGAATATTATGGCCCGATGGAAAAATTCAACATCCCGATAGTCTTGCCACATTATTAAAGGCTGCAATATCGGCAGTGAAAAATATTGACCCTAACATTATTACGATGCTTCATATCGCATTGGGCGGACAAAACAGCGAATCGGAATTTTTCCTGGACAATATGATCGCGCGAAATGTTTCATTCGACGTAATCGGCGAATCTTACTATCCTAAATGGCATGGAACACTTGAGGATTTACAAAGCAACTTATCAGCGCTTAAAAGAAAATATAAAAAACCGGTAGTCGTTGCGGAATATTCTCAACTAAAAAATGAAGTAAATAAAATTGCGTTTACGCTTCCTGGTGAGGGACTGGAAGGAACATTTATCTGGGAGCCATTAAATACCTGGGAATCTATTTTTGACAAGGATGGAAAATCCAATAATTTTCTTTACGACTATGATCAAATAAGCAAAGAATATGTAAAGCCGCTTAAATAATCTTTTTCTGCAAATAAATAATTGAAATAAAATATTTTATGGATTTAAATCAGCATTCCATTCGTGATGCTGCAATTTTTGCCTTTGAAAGATTATGAAAATTGAAACATTTTTGTAGTTTCAATAAATATTTAATCTTATGGCACTGCTTCAAATTATTTCAGAATGATTTACTTCACCACTATTAAATCTGGTGAAGAAATTTACGAGGTGATCGCTCTTCAAAAAAACAATTTACCTCAAAGCCTTTCCCAGGAGAAAATGGATTCGCAAGGTTTTGTAACTGTCGTTCACAGCTTCGAAACTTTAAAGAAAATGAACGACACTGAAGCCAGCATTATCGCGAAAGATGATGATAAAGTAATTGGCTACTTGCTCTCCATGACAAACGCGTCAAGAAATGATATTCCTATTTTAATTCCAATGTTTGAAGCCTTTAACGAGGTGGTTTATCATGATAAAAAAATTGCTTCCTTTCAATATATAGTTGTTGGGCAAGTGTGCGTTGCAGAAGGTTATAGAGGCATTGGAATATTAGATGATTGTTACCAAGCGTACAAAGAACATTTTAAAAATAAATACGATTTTGCCATAACGGAAATCAATAAAAATAATAAGCGCTCGATAAGAGCCCACGCAAGAATCGGCTTTGAATTAGTTCACAGTTACAAAGATGCGATTGGCAATGAATGGGATATTGTAATTTGGGATTGGATGAAAAAATAGTAAATCTTTTAATTTATAATGAATAACAAATTTCAGCAGGAATTTATTAAAGCATCCATTTACCGAATAAATGAAAGCGCAAAACGCGTTACGAAATGCTTAGACGAAATTGATGAAATTGAATTATGGAAAAAGCCAAATGAACATTCCAATAGCATAGGAAATATCGTGTTACACTTATGTGGAAATATCAGGCAGTATATAATATCGTCGCTAGGCCAGGTTGAAGATATTCGCGAAAGAGATAAAGAATTTTCAGCAAGTGGGGTATTCAAAAAAAGTGAATTACTTGCAAAGCTTCAGCAAACAATTAATGAGGCGATTACTGTGATGGAAGACCTTGATGAATTAGCGTTGGCCAAACTATATTTGGTGCAGGGATTTCAACTTTCCGGTGTTGGAATTATCATTCATGTTACCGAGCATTTTTCTTACCATACCGGGCAAATTGCTTTTTGGGTTAAATTATTAAAAAATACTGACCTCGGATTTTATCAGAATATTAATCTAAATGTAAAGAACAAAAATTAAGAACAAATTCATTTTCATGCCTAAAAATTATATCAATGGAAATGTATGATAATGAAAATACCGCGCAAAAATCTTTTGATATTGATTTTTTAACTGAGCCTTTATTACAGGCTCAATGGGCAGAATTTATAGAATTAAAAAAGGTAATTACAGAATTGTTTCTTGCCAAAGGTTCACCGATTTCAATTTTGGATATTGGAATTGGTAACGCCAGAATTCCAAAACATCTTTCCGGTATTGAAGAAATATGGAACATGATCGAAAAATATGATGGCACGGATAACTCCCGGAACTGTGTCAATATTTCTAAAAAAGTTATAACGGAACTTCAAATTCAAGACAAAGTAAATGTCTTTTTTCAGGATGCCTCAGAATTGGACAAATGGAAAAACAAATACGATTTGATTATAACAACCTGGTTTACCGCCGGCAATTTTTATCCTAAGAATTTTCCTTTTGACACCTACCATCAATCCGGCAAGATCATGGATTTGTCAAAAAACGAGAAATTTACAAAGATATTTTCGCAGGCCTATTCCCTTTTATTACCTGGCGGAGAAGTGGTTATTGGCGCTTGCTACATTGATAATAACGCAACAAGATTAAAGCAAGAATATTTCTATAAAAAAACCGGCATGACGATTATTACCGATGAAAAAGATTCTTTCACTGCCACAAAAGAAAGATTTTGGTCCCAGAGATTCACAAAAGAAAAATTATTAGCCTACCTCAATTTCGTCGATCCGGGGAAAATTTCCTTCTTTCCGTTGGACACTTATAGCTACGCAATGCAGGTAAGAATAAAGTCTGAATATTAATTTTTTGTTTTATTTTCATAGAGCTAACTGACGAACCCCTAAGAATTAATCTAATTAATCTTTTAATCTTTAAACCGAAACTTTTATGACTACCCGGCTTATGGCGATGGTCGCTTGCTTTTCATTTTTACTAATAAATGCCGCGACAGCCCAAACAATTTCAGGAAAGGTAATTGATAACACAACCAAAGATCCGCTATCCGGAGCTTCTATTAAAGTCGTCGGATCCCCTAACGGAGCCACATCTGGTGCGGACGGTGCTTTCACGGTAAAGGCCGGACCTCAATCCAAATTAGACGTTTCCGTGGTTGGCTATGCGCCCAAGCGCGTGTCAGTTGATGGGCAAAGCTCGATCACCATTGAAATGTTGCTACAACAAACCACGTTAGAATCCGTGGAAGTATCTGTTGGTAGCCGGAGTGCCCAGCGTACGCTTACTGAGACAGCGTTGCCAGTGGACATATTCTCCGCCAATGATTTAAAATCAACGGGACAAGTGAGTTTTGATAAAGCGTTGCAATACCGGGTTCCATCTTTCAATACAGTAAACACACCGGTTAATGATGCAACTACACTCCTTGATCCTTATGAAATAAGAGGCCTTGGGCCCAGTCGTACTTTGATTTTGATAAATGGGAAAAGAAAAAATTTAAGCTCATTGCTTTACGTACAGTTTGCTCCGGGCCGTGGTGAAACTGGTGCAGACCTTTCAGCCATTCCAACAGATGCCATCAAGCGCGTGGAAATTTTGCGAGATGGCGCTTCCGCACAATATGGGTCTGATGCAATTGCGGGCGTTATGAATATTATTTTAAAAGATAAAGTTGATTACAACACGTTAACCTTTAATGGCGGTGTTACCAGCAAAGGTGATGGCGGCATGTATGGACTTGCTTATAACGGCGGTGGCGGTTTGGCAAACGGTGGTTTCATAAATTATACGATAGATTTCAGCCAGCAAAACACAGCGGTGCGTTCTGGCAATATTGATGTGCCTACAGAAATTGCCACCTTTGGCGATTCCGGGCCTAATACAGATCCGGTGAATTCAGCAATTATTAATTACCTGAAGGTTTACCCAACAGGAGGCAATCAGAATGGAACAGGCGCAATTTCTGCGGCTAAGTTTGAATACAACATGTCTATTCCAGCTAATGAAAACGGACAATTTTATAGCAATGCTGCGATGGTTGTG
>JBDTKB010000003.1:0-7050 GCA_039935555.1 Ginsengibacter sp.
GCTGACGGCCCAATACCGATATAGTTTTTTCCTTGCCAATAACTGCTGTTATGCCTGCTCCTAAATCCCGGCTTTGCGAAATTTGAAATTTCATAATGCTCATATCCCGCTTCTTTCATCCATTTCATCAATAATAAAAATTGCCTTGCCTGGTTATCGGTATTTATATAAGCTTTCTTTTTTAATTCAATCATTTTTTGCAAGGGGGTTTTTGGCTCAACAGTCAAAGCGTAGCAGGCAATATGTGGCGCGTCCATTTTTATAACCTCATCAACATTTTTTTTCCATTCATCATCAGTAAGTCCCGGCGTGCCATAAATAAGATCAACGGAAAAATTAGTAAATCCAGCTTCCTTCGCCATAGCTATACATTCTAAGGCCTGGGTTTTATTGTGAGCCCTGTTCATCCATTTAAGATCTTCTTCCTTAAAAGATTGAATGCCGATGCTTAAGCGATTTATACCCGCATCTTTCCAGCCTGCTAGTTTTTCAAAAGTAATATCATCCGGATTTGCTTCAATCGTGATTTCGGCATCAGCATTTATGCTATAATTATTTTTTATGGCTGATAAAATATTTTTCAAATCAACGACGCTAACCAGACTGGGCGTGCCGCCACCAAAATAAATTGTTTCAATAATTTCTTTATCGTTATTTACGTTTAATAAAGAAGATGATGCCATTTTGATTTCTTTTATCATTGAAGAAATCATCTCATCTTTTAAATCTAATGATGTGGAGAAATGAAAATTGCAATAATAACAAGCCTGTTTACAAAAAGGAATATGGATATAAATACCTGCCAATTTTTTTATTCGTTAAGTACCTGTTTTATGCACCAGGACGGGTTTTCAATATTTCATTTTAGATTTGAATGATTAAAATGAAATTAAATTCAATCAAATATTTTTTCAGGGTTTTATTTCTCTGCATCACGTTGTACTTTTTATGTATACCGAACAGTTTTTGCCAGAAAAAATATAGTATAAATTACCAGTTCGCCGGCAAAGATACTTCCTTCAAAATTGAACAACTTGCATTAAAGGCAACTTTTGAGGGAAAACAATTTGCAGAAGCTTACATTATTACTTTGCCCGCAACGCTCATGTCTAAAGGCTTTCCGGGAGCATCGGTCGATTCAGTAACTTTTGATTCAACATCAGCAAAAGTTGATTTGTATTTGGGCGAACGATATAAGTGGCTGGAAATAAATACAAATAATATTGATGAAAAAATTCTGGAATCTTCTGGCTGGGACGCCAAGCAATTCAATAATAGAATTATGGACGCTAACCGCTTGCAAATGCAGGAGGAAAGAATATTAAGTTATTATGAAGACAATGGTTATCCTTTTGCATCGGTGTCGCTGGACAGTGTAGATATTAGTGCCAACAAAATTAAAGGTGACCTGGTTATAAATAAAGGGCCGCTTTACCATATAGACAGCATAAGAATTTTTGGAAAAATAAAAATCAAAAATTTATTTCTTCAGCATTACCTCGACATTAGCAATGGTAGTATTTATAGCAGCCAAAAATTAAAACAGGTAAGTACGAAATTGAAGCAACTAAACTACCTGCAGGAGCAGCAACCGTGGGACATAACGATGTTAGGTAGTGGCGCCGTGCTGAATTTATATTTGCAAGCAAAGCGCAGTAGCGAGATAAATATTTTGGTAGGATTGTTACCTACAAACACCAACACCGGAAAAGCGCAGCTAACGGGCGATGTGCATTTAAATCTTAAAAATTCCCTCGGGCAGGGAGAAGCAATATTGGTTAACTGGCAGCAGCTTCAACCGCAATCGCCCAGGTTAAATTTAGGCTACAACCATCCTTATATTTTTAATTCTTTATTTGGAATTGACTTTTCTTTTGATCTGCTAAAAAGAGATTCTTCTTACTTGCAGCTAAATGGAATAATAGGCCTTCAATACATTTTATCTTCAACACAATCAGGAAAGATATTTTATCAAAATGAGCGGAGCTACCTGCTTTCAGGAGGAATTGATACCAACAGCGTGTTAATCACCAAAATGTTACCCCCAAATATTGACGTTGGCTCCGGCAACTTCGGTATAAATTATAATTTTATAAATACCAACTACCGGCTCAACCCGATAAAAGGAAATGAAGTTGACATAACCGGAACGGCCGGTATAAAAAGGATCACCAAAAATAATGACATTATTAACCTGAAAGATCCTGCAAACCCCGCGTTTAATTATAGCTCTTTGTATGATTCAGTAAAATTAAAATCTTATCGCCTTCGATTAGAAGCTGCGGCTGCACATTATACACCGCTCGGTAAAAGGAGCACTTTAAAAACTGCAGTGCATGTAGGATGGTATCAAAGCCCACAGATTTTTAGAAATGAATTGTTCCAGATTGGTGGTTATAAATTGCTGCGCGGTTTTGATGAGGAAAGTATTTACGCAAATCAATATGAAGTTTTTACTTTAGAATACCGGTATCTTGTTGGCATCAATTCTTATTTCTTTGGCTTTTCAGATGCAGCCTTAACCCAAACAAAATTTAATTCAACAAAGTATTCAAACAATTTTATCAGCGGCGGAGTAGGAATGGAATTTGAAACCAAATTCGGTTTATTAAATCTTAGCTACGCAATTGGTAAACGGAACGATATAAAATTTGATATTCGCAATTCTTCAAAAATTCATTTTGGATATATCAACTATTTTTGAATTATAATAAATGAAAACAATTAAGTCTTCAGGCCTTCTTTTGTTAATGATTGTAGTTTGTAATTTCGGCTACTCACAGGAGCATTTCGATTCTTTACAAAATAAAATACCTGATTCAACGGCCGCTTTGCATTTGGATACTTCAAAAATAAAAAGTGATACAGTTGCTGCCATAATTCATCCTGTAATAAAATCATATAAATCTATTGTTGACTCGTTGTTATCAGTAAATCAATATATAAACGGAGAAGATACGCCCGTCAACTTTATTTCGGAAAAGAGGGAATTTACGGGCAAAGAGTTCTTATTTTATACATTGTGCGGCCTGGTGCTTATTCTCGGGATTTTTAAGATCGTTTATACCGGCTATTTTAATAATCTTTTCAGGGTTTTCTTCAATACATCTATCCGGCAAAATCAGCTTACCGATCAGCTTTTGCAGGCAAAACTCCCGTCGTTTATTCTCAACATTTTTTTTGCCCTAAGCGCAGGTTTTTATATATGGGTTCTTTTTAATAATTATCATCCGCCAAGACTAATAAGCGATCAGCTATTACTTCCATTTTGCATATTCGGAATGGGTTTGTTGTATTTCATTAAATATTCTATTCTAAAATTTATTGGCTGGATGAGCGGAATGCAGCAAGCTGCCGACGATTATATTTTTGTAATTTTTCTCGTCAATAAAATTGCAGGGATCGTGCTCTTGCCATTAATTATCCTGCTTGCATTTTCCTTGCCTTCACTGGTAAATTATGTTACTACATTTTCATTGTTAATGCTTGGCTTATTTTTCTTATCAAGATATGTGAAAACATACGGCGTTTTCGAATACAAATTTCCGTTGGAACCTTTACACTTAATAATTTACATAACAGCAGTAGAAATAATACCACTTCTCATACTTTACAAATTGGTTGTTGATTACGTAATTTAAATGCTGAATCACATATCACTATAAATAAGACTATACTTAGCTATAAACCATTTTGTGGTCAAAAAACTGTAACTTTGGTTTAACCTGTACGATTAATATGGATATGAAAGCTGAATTACAAGAGCCTAAAACTTTGAGACAAATCGAAAATATTCTTATTACTCAGGCAAAGCCTGAAGGGGATAAGTCTCCTTACTACGAAATGGCTAAAAAATATAGCGTAAAACTTAACTTCCAGCCATTAATAAGAGTTGAAGGAATTTCGGCGAAAGAATTTAGAAAGCAAAAAATTGAAATTCCTGCGTACTCGGCAGTTATTTTCACCAGCCGAAATGCTATTGATCACTTTTTCAGGACTTGCGAGGAATTAAAAATTACTATATCCCAGCACACAAAATATTTCTGCGTAACTGAATCCGTGGCTCTTTATCTTCAAAAATTTATTTTATACCGTAAGCGTAAAGTTTTTTATGGCGCTGATGGAACGAATAAAAGTCTTTTTGATGTGATCATTAAGCATAAGGAACATGAGCAATTTTTATATCCATGCTCCCACTCTTTCGATAGTGAAATTACCAATTGGCTAATTGCTAACGATTGCGAATACGCGATTCCTGTTTTATATGAAATCATTTCGAATGATGTAAAGGAAATTTTGAAGCAAAATCATTATGATATCATCTGTTTCTTTACTCCGTTAGGCGTGAGGAGTTTTATAGAAAATTGCCCGGCTTTCGTACAAAATGGTACAATGATCGGAGCCTTTGGAGATAATACGCGCAAAGCAGTGGCATCTGCCGGCCTTCATCCTGATATTGTTGCGCCTCAACCCAAAATGCCCAGCATGGTTTCAGCTTTGGAGCATTTTCTTTCCGGGTTAAAAAAGAAATAAAACATAAGTATATTCATATTATTGGCAGCAATTCGCTGCCTTTTTTTATGTTATACTGAGAAGTGGTTTTATTAAAATAAAAACCGCTTCTATAATTATTGATTTAATAATCATAGAAGCGGTAGAAAATATTTAAGAAATTATTTCTTTACAAGGCCGGCCACAAATTGAACAGTACGTACAAGCTGCGAAACATAACTCATTTCATTATCATACCAGCTAACAGTCTTTACAAGTTGATCATCGCCCACTGTAATTACTTTAGTTTGAGTTGAATCAAATAAAGATCCGAAACGAATACCGATAACATCGGTGCTCACTATTTCATCAACATTATACCCAAAGCTCTCATTGGCTGCAGCTTTCATAGCAGCATTCACTTCTTCGACGGATGTTTTTTTATTTAAAATAGTAGTAAGCTCTGTAAGCGATCCGGTAATAACCGGCACCCTTTGTGCGCCTCCATCCAGTTTACCTTTTAACTCTGGTAATACAAGTCCGATTGCTTTTGCGGCACCCGTACTATTGGGTACAATGTTGGCAGCAGCAGCTCTTGCTCTTCTCAAATCACCTTTTGGATGTGGCGCATCTAAAGTATTTTGATCATTCGTATACGCGTGAATGGTAGTCATAAAGCCGGTTTTAATTCCGAAGCTATCATTTAAAACTTTTGCCATTGGGGCAAGACAATTTGTAGTGCATGATGCACATGAAATTATTGTTTCGCTGCCATCAAGAATATCATGGTTTACATTAAAAACAATTGTTTTTAAATCACCCGTAGCCGGGGCAGATATAATAACTTTTTTAGCTCCGGCGGTAATGTGCGCCTGTGCTTTGTCTTTATCTGTAAAAAAACCAGTGCTTTCAATTACCACATCTACATCATGAGATGCCCATGGAATTTGTGCCGGATCTTTTTGTGCATATATTTTTATTTCTTCGCCATCAACCACTATTGCATTTTCAGTGCTTTTTACATCACCCTCAAACCTTCCCTGTGCACTATCATATTTTAATAAATGTGCCAATACTTTGGGACTTGTTAAATCATTTATCGCAACTACGTCAATTCCTTTCATATTATAAATTTGCCTGAAAACCAGGCGGCCTATTCTGCCGAAACCATTAATAGCCACTTTTACTGTGCTCATAATTATTTTTTTACTTTTTAAAATTGAGTTGCAAATTTACGATTTGTGTAAGATAATTTAAATTAAAAATTAAATCCCGTGACGATATGTCTAATAGAAGGCTGATTGGATGGATAAAATCTAATGGACTATTTATTATAACCGCTTACATATTTATTTCCTTTTATATAGAAGCGATAAGGAAGCAACGCGTCGGCGCCCGCACTTTCAACGCCTATGCGCTTACTGATTCCGATTTGATCATTTTTAACTTCAAAATTGTCTTTCAAAATATAAATTTCATCATCAAGCAGGTATTTGCCTGAGTGAGATTTGAAAATGCCCAGCGCTTTTCCGACATTTCCCGGGCCACGCGTCAGTGTTTTGTCCAATGTTTTTTTTCCTGTTCTTTTCAGCATAATCTTAATTCCTTCCAGCGGCTCTACTGCTCTTATTAAAATTGCATCAGGAACTTCTTTGTCGTTAGTAACAATATTGAGCATTTGGTGCATTCCATAACAAATGTAAACATAGGCCGTTGCCGCCGCCGCGTACATGTGTTCATTTCGCGCAGTTCTTCGGCCGCCAAAAGCATGGGAAGCTTTATCAGTCAAGCCGGCATAAGCTTCTGTTTCAACTATTCTTCCTGATGTGATGACATTATCAAAATTGGTCACTACTATTTTTCCGATAAGCTCTTTCGCAATCAACACAACGTCTTTACGTCTGTAAAATGACAATGGCACTTTCTTCATAAAATAAAACTTGTTCAAAATAACAAAACATAAACAGATAACTTTCTAATTAAACCAGATTATATTTTCTATGTTTGAAAACATTGTTCATCTCGTAATTTAATAAGCAGGTTGCTCGAAGAAATAATTATAGCATTTCAATCATATGTTCAGGCACACAGGCTGATTGTAAAAAATAAATTATGGAAATGGATTTTTATTCCCGGAATTATTTATGCAATTATGTTTGGCTTTGGCATTTATCTTTTCTGGCAATCATCGGCACACGTAATTGATTACTTCTTTTCTATAACTGGCCTCAAAATCTGGCTTCAAAAGGAGCAAGACAGTTGGTTGCGTTTTATTTTTATTTTTGGCCAGCTCATTTTACAGCTCATCTTAATGTTGTTTTATTTTTCGTGGTTTAAATTTTTATTTCTCATTGTGGGCTCGCCGTTATTTGCGTGGCTAAGCGAAAAAACTCAGGCCATTCTTCATAATAAAAATTATCCTTTTAATTTAAAAACCTTTTTAAAAGATGTGGTAAGAGGAATAAGGATTGCACTTCGTAATGCGCTCTGGCAGACAGTTTACATAATTTCAATTTTATTATTATCGCTGATTCCTGTAGTTGGCTGGGCTACGCCGGT
>JBDTKB010000004.1:0-11651 GCA_039935555.1 Ginsengibacter sp.
TTAGAAATTTTGTCAATGGAAATTTTGTCAATGCTTCCGCCGAAAAATTTCTCGAAGTAATTTCCCCGATAGATGGGACGCCACTTTCTAAAGTTTATATGTCATCGTCGGGCGATCTCAATAAAGCTGTAGACGCAGCAAAAAAAGCTTTTCCTTCCTGGAGCAAAACACCTATTAAGGAAAGGGTTCAGGTCTTTTTCAAATATAGAAATTTGCTGGAACAAAATCTTCAGTCGCTTGCTGAATTATGTTCAGAAGAAAATGGTAAGACCATTAACGAATCAATTGCTGAAATAGAAAAAAGTATAGAACTAACGGAGTTCGCTTGTTCTTTGCCCCAATTAATTGGAGGTGAAGTTTTGGAAGTAAGCCGTGGCGTAGAATGCCGAATTGAACATGTACCGTTAGGTGTAGTCGCTTCAATTGTTCCATTCAATTTTCCAAGTATGGTTCCTAACTGGACCATGCCAAATGCAATTGCCCTCGGAAATTGCATGATATTAAAACCTTCAGAAAAAGTTCCACTAAGTGCAGGTAAATTGGCTGAACTGCTAAAAGAGGCCGGTCTGCCGGATGGTGTTTTTAATATTGTAAATGGTGATGCAGAAATTGTGGAGGCTATTTGTGATCATCCGGATATTGAAGCGGTTTCATTTGTTGGCTCTACGAAAATTGCAAAGCTGGTTTATCAAAGAGCGACACATAATTATAAAAGATGCCTTGCCCTTGGGGGAGCAAAAAATCACCTGGTCGTTTTGCCAGATGCAATCCCGGGCATGACAGCCCAAAATGTTGCTGCCAGTATGAGTGGTTGTGCCGGGCAACGTTGTATGGCGGCAAGCGCAATGATAGGAGTTGGCGATGTCGATAATATTATTGATAAAATTTGCGATGAAGCAAGAAAGGTTATACCCGGTAAAAACCTGGGAGCTGTTATTAATAAAGCTTCTCAACTGCGAATTGAAAAATATATTACCGAGGCAGAAGATCAGGGTGCAACTATTTTAGTTGATGGAAGAAATACGAAAGTGGAAGGAAAAGAAAATGGCACCTACGTTGGCCCGACTGTTATCGATCATGTGAAACCCGGGATGTCTGTGGCAACTGAAGAAATTTTTGGTCCGGTGATAAGTATTATGCGGGCAAAAAATGTTGATGAGGCTTTGGCAATTGAAAATGCAAATCCTTATGGAAACGCAGCAAGTGTATTTACGCAAAATGGTGGGATGGCACGATACATAATTGATAGAGCAAGTGCTGGAATGATTGGCGTGAATGTCGGTGTTCCTGTGCCTCGCGAACCATTTTCCTTTGGTGGCTGGAATGAAAGTAAATTTGGGGTAGGTGACATTACCGGGAAGAGTTCAATTGAGTTCTGGACGAAATTGAAAAAGTCAACTATTAAATGGAACGCCGAGGCTGGCGTAAATTGGATGAGTTAAATCAGTTCAAATGAAACCTATAATGAGCCATATAAAGTCTTTAATTTAAAAAAAAATTGCCTTTCAAGTAGCAGAAGTGGCAGGTAAAAAAAATTATTGATTTCGCTTTTAATGAACCATCAAAAAACAATAAACAAGAAGACGATTAAAATAAAATTAATGCTATGAATACAAAAACATTTTCGCAAACTTCAGAAATTATCCAAAACAGCCAGGACCACACTATATTTTCCTGGAGCAAGCAAAAGGGAACAAATCCTATTGCGGTTGAACATGCCGAAGGAGTTTACCTTTATGACTATGATGGCAAGCGCTACATCGATTTTTCATCGGGGTTAATGAATGTAAATATTGGCCATGGTGATCAGCGTGTAACCGAAGCCGTTATGAAGCAAATGCAAGAGGTGAGTTACGTTACGCCATCTTGCGTTACCAAAGCCCGTGGTGAACTTGGTAAAAAGCTTGCTGAAATTTGCCCTGGAGATTTAAATAAAGCATTCTTTACATTAAGCGGTGCCGACTCAATTGAAAATGCAATTAAACTTGCGAGGTTATATTCGGGACGGCCTAAAATATTATCACGATATCAATCTTACCATGGTTCCACAAACGCGGCTATGACGGCTAGTGGCGATCCTCGAAAAATTGCGGTTGACGGACAGCAGGCGACAAATTTTGTGCATTTCGATTTGCCTTATTTATATCGTTGGGAATATGGTGAAGAAAACTTATTAAAAGAAAGCGTTGCACAATTAGAGCGCATAATTGCTTACGAAGGAACGGCAAGTATTGCAGCGATTATATTGGAAGGTGAATCTGGCTCTTCGGGTTGTTTGCAATATCCTGTAGGCTATTTGGAAAAAGTAAGGGAATGCTGCGATAAATATGGCATCCTTTTAATAATGGATGAAGTGATGAGTGGCTTTGGCCGCACAGGGAAATGGTTTGGTTTTCAGAATCACAATATCGTTCCGGACATGATCGCCATGGCAAAAGGATTAACGTGTGGTTACTTACCTTTTGGTTGCTTAATGGTTTCTGATAAAATTGCTTCAAAGTTTGATGATGCGTATCTTCCAATCGGTCTTACTTATTCTGCTCATCCCGTTTGTTGCGCTGCCGCTTTAGAAGTGCTGAAAATTTACGAAGAAGATAGTCTCATTGAAAATTGTGTTGCAATGGGAAAGTATCTAAATAAAAAAATAGAAACGTTAAAGTCGAAACATGTAAGTATTGGCGATTGGAGAAATACCGGATTGTTAGGATGCCTTGAGCTGGTTAAAAACAGGGAGACAAAAGAACCAATGGCTCCATTCAATGCCAAGCCAGATGAAATGGTTGTTATGAATAAAGTTGGAGCCAAAATTCGCGAATTGGGGATGTATACTTTTGTAAGATGGAATTATATTTTTATAGCACCACCGTTATGTATAAATGAAAAGCAAATTGATGAAGGCCTTGTCATAATAAGCGAAGCATTAAAAATTGCTGATGCAGAAATTGCCTGATTGTAAAATTTCTATTTCAAAATTAATATTGTTACAAGTAGCAAATAACACAAAATCTTCATCGCTTTATAGTGAAGACCTTGCTCCCATTCCCAAAGAAAAAAGAACCTGGGATACCTGGAACTATGCAGCATTATGGATTAGCATGAGCCTTTGTATTCCAACGTATATGTTGGCAAGTTCATTAATCGGCGGCGGAATGAATTGGTGGGAAGCGATCCTGACTATATTTTTAGGAAATGCCATCGTATTAGTTCCCATGATTTTGAATGGACATGCAGGTGCCAAGTATGGCATTCCTTTTCCTGTATTTGCAAGGGCAAGCTTTGGGGTTAGAGGCGCAAATATTGCTGCGATGCTTCGTGCAATTGTTGCTTGTGGCTGGTTTGGCATCCAAACATGGATTGGTGGATTTGCTTTGTACCAAATGTTACGGTTATGGGTACCCGCAATTGAAACGTTGCCCCAAATTTTTCCGGCGTCGTTTGGTTTGCAAACAGGCCCGGCTATAACATTTTTTATTTTTTGGTTAATCAATATGTGGGTCGTTTATCTTGGGGTAGAAAGCATTAAAAAACTTCTCGTGTTTAAAGCATTCTTCTTACCTGTTGCCGCCTTAGCTCTATTATCATGGGCTATTTATGCTGTGCACGGTCTCGGCCCCATTTTGAAAACGCCTTCAAAATTTAAAACCACTACAGAATTTTGGAATTTCTTTTTTCCCGCGCTCACGGGCATGGTTGGTTACTGGGCGACACTTTCGTTAAACATTCCTGACTTTACACGCTATGCTAAAAGTCAGCATGCGCAAATAAAGGGGCAGGCAATTGGGCTTCCAACTTCTATGACTTTGTTTTCGTTCATTGGAGTTGTGGTTACTTCTGCAACGGTTATTTTGTATGGAGAAACCATTTGGGATCCCTTGGTTTTGGCAGGAAAATTCAGCAGCAAATTTGTTATTAGTATTGCTATGATCGCAGTTGCGATTTCTACATTGGCAACCAACATTGCTGCAAATATTGTAAGTCCTGCAAATGATTTTGCAAATCTCGCACCTTCAAAAATTAATTTTAGAAAAGGAGGATATATAACAGGAGTTATTGGTATTTTAATTTTTCCCTGGAAATTAATTGCCGATCCGTCGGGTTACATTTTTACATGGCTCGTCGGCTACTCGTCACTGTTAGGTCCGGTTGGTGGTATCATGATTGTCGATTATTATTTCATAAGGAAACAACAATTAATTACCAAGGAATTATACCAGCTCCAAGGCCAGTATACTTTTTCTAAAGGTTTTAACATTGCTGCAATTACAGCACTAATCGCGGGTATTTTGCCAAACATTCCCGGCTTTCTTACAAGTATAAAATTATTGCCACAAGATGCGGTACCATTATGGGTTTCGCATCTTTATAATTATGCCTGGTTTGTAGGATTTTTTGTATCTGGAATGATTTATTACCTGATGATGAAAAAATATAAAATTGAATTAAGAAATGTAAAACAGGTTGAATTTGTAGAGCAATTTTCATAGATTGAGCAAATCAAAAAAATTACAATGTCAGTATTAATAAAAAAGGGAAGAATAATTACTGCATCAGATAATTATGTTGCTGATATTTTTATTGAAGGTGAAACCATTTCTGCTATCGGGCAAAAATTAAATGTAAAAGCTGATAGGGAAATCGATGCTTCAGGAATGCTTGTTTTTCCGGGAGGAATTGATCCGCACGTACATTTGGAAATGCCTTTTATGGGAACCTTCTCAAGCGATACACATGCCACGGGAACACGGGCAGCTTTGTTTGGAGGCACTACTACTGTTATAGATTTCGTTTTGCAAAAACAAGGACATTCTTTGCACGAGGCGCTGGATGAATGGAACGGTAGAGCTAAAGGGACTACATTCAGCGATTACAGTTATCACATGGCCGTAACCGATTTTAATGAGAATACTAAAAAGGAAATAAAAGAATTCATAGAAGAGGAAGGCATTACTTCTTTCAAAACATTTATGGCTTATAAAGGTGCATTGATGATCGATGACCGCATGATGATTGGGTTAATGGAAGAAGTTAAAAAGCATGGGGGATTGGTAACCGTGCATGCCACCAATGGCGATATGATCGATTACCTTATTCAGAAGAACCGCGATGCAGGAAACCTGGCACCTTTATATCATTATTTGTCGCAGCCCGAAGTTACAGAAGCAGAAGCTTCGGAAAGATTTGTGGATATGCTTAACTATACTGGCTGCCCTGGATATATTGTACATCTTACCTGCGAAGGCGCTCTAAATGCCGTTCGCAATGCAACGAAGAGAAATCAGCACTTATTTGTTGAAACGTGTATTCAATATTTATTGCTAGACGCTTCTCTTTATGAAAAAAATTTTGAAGGCGCTAAATGGGTGATGAGCCCACCGCTTCGTCAAAAGAAAGACCAGGAAACTTTGTGGGCTGGTATCAACCAGGGATTGGTAAATGTTGTAGCCACAGACCATTGTCCTTTTATGTGGGAACAAAAACTAATGGGCAAAGATGATTTTTCGAAGATACCTAACGGTCACCCTGCACTCGAAAACAGGATGGAATTATTATTCAGCGAGGGAGTCGTCAAAGGAAAAATTTCTTTAAATAAATATGTTGAACTTGCCTGCACCAATCCGGCAAAAATATTTGGAATGTTTCCTGAAAAAGGAACAATTGCGATTGGCAGCGATGCGGATATTGTGATTTTCGACCCGGAAGAAAAGCATACACTTTCTGCGTCTACGCATCATATGAATGTAGACTATTCGGGTTATGAGGGGTGGGAAGTAACCGGTAAAGTACAAACAGTTTTATTAAGAGGAGAAGTTGCTATCGAAAATAACGAATGTAAGGTGGCGAAGGGATATGGAAAGTTTATCAAGAGAAAAAAAGTTTCGGATAAAATATAATTTCACGCAAAGCCGGAAAGAAAAAGAGGCGCGGGATAATAGATATACTTTGCGTCTTTGGTCCTTACTTCCCTTTGCGTGAAAAAAAGATACATAAAGAAATCAAAGTGCAAATGAGTAGCTCAAATAGTCATCAAAGATTTCTTGCTTGTATACAAAAACTAAAAAGTAAAACTGAATAAAATGCCAAGAATAATCAAATCGGGTCTTATACAAATGTCTTTGCCTAAAACGGAAGGTGAAGGAACCATCGAAGAAATTAAAGAAGCAATGTTGCAAAAACATTTGCCTTTTATTGATAATGCAGGAAAACAAGGTGTACAAATTCTTTGTCTGCAGGAAATTTTTAACACACCCTATTTCTGTCCGGGGCAGGATAAGGCCTGGTATGAGTCAGCCGAAAGCGTTCCAGGGCCTACAACTGAGCGCATGGCTGGATATGCAAAAAAATATAACATGGTAATGATTGTTCCTGTTTATGAAAAGGAGCAACCGGGAGTTCTATATAACACGGCCGCGGTCATAGACGCAGATGGAACTTACCTGGGCAAATATCGGAAAAATCATATTCCACATACAACCGGCTTTTGGGAAAAGTTTTTCTTCAAGCCCGGAAACCTTGGCTATCCTGTATTTCAGACGAAGTATGCAAAAGTTGGCGTTTACATTTGTTATGATCGTCACTTTCCTGATGGTGCAAGAATATTAGGATTGAATGGCGCTGAAATTGTTTACAATCCTTCCGCAACAGTAGCAGGTCTTTCACAATATTTATGGAAACTGGAACAGCCCGCTCATGCCGCAGCCAACGGATATTTTATGGGTTGTATTAATCGCGTAGGCGAAGAAAAACCATGGAACCTTGGACGGTTTTATGGTTCATCATACTTTGTTGATCCGCGTGGACAAATATTTGCACAGGCTTCAGAAGATAAAGATGAATTGTTAGTCGCTGAATTTGATTTAGATATGATTGAAGAGGTTAGAAATATATGGCAGTTCTTCAGAGACCGGAGGCCGGAGACTTACGGGAAATTAGTGGAACTATAGGCTAACTTAAATGTTGAATTATAGATTTTAAATTCAATGCAAATGGAATTCAAATTTAAAACCTAAAATTTAAAACAGAAGGATTTTGATTAAAATGAATAGGTTAACGGAAAAGGAATATGCTAAAAACTTCAGCGATATTCATCCTCCTTTTGAAAATAAAGAGGCGGCATTGGTGGAAGCAAACCGTTGCCTGTTTTGTTATGATGCCCCCTGCATTAAAGGATGCCCGACGAGCATTAATATTCCAAAATTTATTAAGCAAATTACCTCCGATAATATTAAAGGTTCAGCACACACTATTTTCATATCTAACATTTTTGGCGGAGGATGTTCAAGAGTTTGCCCGGTTGAAAAATTGTGTGAAGGTAATTGCGTATATAATTTGTTGGGCGAACAACCTATTGAAATAGCAAGGTTACAAAGATGGTCGACTGAAAAAGCAATAGAAGAAAAATGGAAATTATTTGAAAGGAAAGAAATTACTGGAAAAAAGGTTGCGATTGTAGGAGCAGGGCCGGCAGGACTTTCCTGCGCACACGTTCTATCACGCGAAGGCATAGACGTAACTATTTTTGAAAAAGAAAGTAAAGGTGGTGGACTAATGACTTATGGAATTGCGGCCTATAAAGTAACACCAGCATTTTGTGATAATGAAGTCGATTTTATCGCATCCCTTGGCGGCATAAAAATTCAGTATGATCATGCTTTGGGGGGTGATATAACTCTTGATCAGTTGCAGAAAGAGTATGACGCGGTTTATTTGGGAATAGGAGTTGGGTTGGCGAATAAACTCAATATACCCGGTGAGGATTTAGAAGGTGTTGAAGATGCAATTAGTTTTATTTATGATATTCGGACAAAAGGATATCCAAATATTCCGGTGGGAAATAGAGTTGCAGTGATTGGAATGGGAATGACGGCGATAGATGCAGCGACACAGGCAAAACGCCTTGGAGCTAACGATGTAACGATGGTGTATAGACGCACTGAAGCGGAAAAGAATTGCACACAAACTGAATTGGATATTGCGTTGCTCGATGGATGTAAAATTCAATGGCTTGCATCGCCAAAAGAAATTCTTGGAGACAACGGAAAAGTAAACGCATTGGTGTGTGATGTAATGAAACTGGGAACACCTGATCGATCAGGAAAACCAGCCCCTATAACAACCGGCGAAACCATTACACTTGAAGTTGACATGATAATTAAAGCGACGGGACAAAGCCCTTTCAATGATTTAATAAATGACAATGGAATTGAAAACATTCGTGGAAAAATTACTTTACAAGGAAATAGCTCAACAAATATTGCAGGAATTTTCGCGGGCGGCGATGCGGTGAATGGTGGAAAAGAAGTAGTTGACGCAGTTCAGGCCGGGAAAGAAGGAGCGGAGGCAATAATTAATTATTTTAAATTTTGAATTTTAAATTTTAAATGAAGAGCGAGAACATCATATTGGAAATGTCTTTTAATTTTTCCCTTCAAATAATTGATCTTTATAAAATCCTTATCCAAAACAAAGAGTATATCCTTTCCCGGCAAGTTTTAAGGAGCGGAACCAGCATTGGTGCTAACATAGAAGAAGCTATCGCCGCTCAATCAAGGAAAGATTTTATTTCTAAAATGTCCATTGCTTCGAAAGAAGCCCGCGAAACAAGATACTGGCTTAGATTACTTGATAAGAGTAAATTGGTTGATGTTGAATATAAAGTCTATTTAAATTCCATAGGGCATGTAATAAACATTCTTACAAAAATTGTGAAGACAACAAAAGAAGTAAATACTGTTTCTTAATTTAAAATTTAGAATTCAAAATTTCATTCAATGGCTTCATTAAACTCAAATTTTCTCGGTATAAAATCTCCAAATCCTTATTGGCTGGCTTCTGCACCGCCGACAGATAAAAAGATAAATGTTTTAAGGGCTCTTGAAGCAGGGTGGGGTGGCGTAGTATGGAAGACGTTGGGCTCCCAAGTGAAGAATGTTTCATCAAGATATTCAGCGGTCAACTTTAATGGCGCGCGGGTAATGGGTTTTAATAATATAGAACTTATTTCCGATCGTCCACTTGCATTAAATTTAAAAGAAATAAAGGAAGTCGTTCATGAATTTCCTGACCGAGCAATGGTCGTTTCTTTGATGGCTGATAATGATAAAAATAGTTGGCATGAGTTGATTAAAAAAGTAGAAGATACGGGTGCACACGGTCTCGAATTAAATTTCGGGTGCCCACACGGAATGACTGAAAGAGGCATGGGCGCTGCAGTGGGCCAGGATCCCGAAATAGCAAAAATGGTGGTAGAGTGGGTAATGGAAGCTGCTCATATTCCTGTTATCACCAAGCTTACTCCCAATGTTCATTCCGTAGTGCCAACTGGTAAGGCTGTTGTTGAGGCAGGCTCCAATGGCCTTTCTCTTATCAACACAATTCAATCTATTACAGGGATAGATTTGGTTACATTAGTTCCGAATCCTTATGTTGCAGGTAAGAGCGTGTTTGGTGGTTATTGCGGGCCGGCAGTGAAACCGATTGCCTTAAAGTTTTTGGCAACTATTGCTCAAAATGAAATAACGAATAAAGTTCCTATTTCGGGTATAGGCGGCGTTAGTACATGGAAAGACGCTGCAGAGTTTATGTTACTGGGCGCTTCAAATGTGCAGGTATGCACGGCCGTTATGACCCATGGTTTTAGGATAATTGAAGATTTATGCGAAGGGCTTAATAATTGGATGGATGAAAAGAGTTTTACTTCTATTTATGATTTTGTTGGTAAATCATTGCCTGCAGTTACACATTGGGAAGAACTTGATATTAATTACCATCATGTTGCAAACATTAACCAGGACAAGTGCATTCACTGTGGCCTTTGTTATATCGGCTGTGAAGACGCCGCTCACCAGGCAATAAGTTTAACGCAGGGAAATCCCTACAACATTTACGCTATAAAACAAGAAGAATGTGTTGGGTGTAATCTTTGCCAATTAATTTGCCCTGTTGAAAATTGTATCACGATGGTTGAACATCGTGTCGCTCCTCAATACCTTAACTGGAAAGAGTTCCAGGAATTGGGAATGCCTTTGAACGACCATTAAACGACTTTAGCAAAAGTATTTTACAATGCGCTCTTTTATTTTTTAATCATGTTTAAAATGGACAGGGTTTCGGCAATCATCTTACCATTATATTCCAATGCAAGATCTTTATGATTGATTGCATCTACAATTGTTCCGATAAGGCATAAGCCGCCGGTAAAAAAAAATAATATTCCCATACCTACCTGCCCCGTAACAAAGCGGTGAATACCTGAAACTCCAACCAGACCAATAAGACATAATAATAGTATCGTTTGAGGATCTTTTCTTTTAGAACGATAGATCATACAAAATTGTGAAACATCATCATCACTAAAGCCGGATGTTCTGGAGTTGATTGTGATCAATTCCTCGGGAGTGATATCATAAAGGTACTTGAGAAGTACAGGGTTTACTCCATTACTGTTGTTGAAATCCATATCTGTGTTTTATTGTTTTTAAAAAATAGCCGGAAAAATAGCAAGCTTAAAATTCTTCTAATTATAATAATTACCGCAAAAATTCCCAAAGGATGTGCGGAAAAAGAAGCACTAATATTTCCATGAAATAAATAACTTATTGAATGCCCAAGCCCGCAACCCGGACAGAATTTAAAGCCTAACATTTTAAATATACAAAAAGAATAGTGGACATCGGTATCCGGCGGCATGAGCGCGAGCGATGTTAAGGCAACTATCCAAAAAGTAACCTCAAAATATTTCCTGAATAAACCTTTCAAATTTTTTAAATTATTATACAAGATATTTTATTGATGTCAAAAAATAAAACCCTTTATAAAGTATTTTTGAATTCATTTCATTTGTAACTAGTTTCAAATCGAATCTCTCTTTGTTTCAAAAGGAAAATAATAAGAGATTTTATTTGTTTTGGGTCAATTTATCAATTCATTATAATTTTTATTTCTGGTATTAGATTATCTTTTTCAAATAATGAAAATTTATTTTAATGAGAAAACTCCTGGTGATGCTGGTATTTGTAGTAAACAATTTGCAAGCGCAGGTCTACGTCGCAAGTGCCGAGCGGGATAAAGACCAAACAAAAATTATCCAGGCTGCATTTAATAATCCAGCGACTAAGTTTGTTTCCATTAACACAGCGGACGTTGTTATTAGTGGAACGGTTAACATTCCTGAGGGTAAAATGCTGAGTTTCGAACATGGTTTTAAAATAATCGGAAAGGGCACAATCAATGGCGGAATAATAGACGCAAATTATCAAAGCCAGATTTTTGATACCTCGATAAATGTCAATCCAAGATCAGTAAATCAATATTTTTCGGTAAAATGGTTTGGCGCAAAAGGAAATAATACCGACGATTACGCCATTATTCAAAAGACAATTAATACCTGTCTCAGAAATAATATTCGAACTGTATACTTTCCCGTGGGGCGATATAAAATTTCTCATCCGCTTATTATTCGCGGTACTTCCGGCGCTTTTTGTACGCTTGAGTTATTAGGTGAATCTTCATTTTGGGACAGCAACACCGGTAGTGAAATTGCAACAACATTCAAAAACACTTTTGCCATAGGCATCCAGGACGGAAAAGGCTGTAAAGTTCGTAAGTTAACAATTGCAGGCCTTTTCACGCCGCCTTCAATGAATGACAGCCAC
>JBDTKB010000005.1:0-10614 GCA_039935555.1 Ginsengibacter sp.
TACGGTGACACCGTTATAGTATTGGAACTGTCTAAGGGAATACCAGCCGTATAATTACCCTGGATAGATTGCGGTGAACAATAAGCCAGTCCATTTGATATTCCTGATTGCAATACATAAGTCGCTAACGGGTCGGCGTTTTGCACTGCAATGCTGAAGCTGCATTGTGATGAATCGGCCTTGACCTTAAAAAATAAAAAACCCGCAGCACTGGCAGAGCCACTTGCATAGAGCGTAACGGCTTGTGCGCCGACAGCGCTAAATGTACCCGAAGCGGAGAAGCTAACACCACTTACATTATCAGTTGAAATTGAATAGCTTCCCGGTGCGGAAACGACAACCTGTAACGAAACGGTGTCAGATGCATTGAGCACCTGGCCTTCGATAAAAGTGCTTTGAGATGAAATGCTGGCACAATCACTAGGGTCACCTCTCAGCAGGTAGCTTGCGGGCGCTTTATTTAAAACAGAAACGGTAAAAGAACAGCCATTATCACCAGGAATTTTTATAGAAAAAGTTCCTGCGGATTCAGGAGTGCCGGTACACTGCAGGGTAACAACATGCATCCCTGTATCAGTAAAGGTACCCGATGAGGTAAATGAAATGCCATCAACCGGCGTAGTAAAAATAGTATAGTTACCCGCAAAAGTTACGTCAGCATTTATCTGTACAGTATTAGTTACATCAGTTTTTTTTCCTTCAATATAGAAACCTGAAAGCAACGCAGGCACGCACGCTGTAGGCGATCCGCTGATGGTATATTGTGCCTGGACCCCACCCTCGATACTGTATTCTTTTTTGCAAGATGTAAACAGGAACGCTTCGATAAAAAGCGTAAGGGCACATAAATAAAAAGAAATTCTTTTCATACCGGTAACAAATAATTGTAGCCAAAAATCAGGTATTTAAAAGTACAATTTTTGTGGCGATGTGATCCTACAAATTTCGTTCAGGGAGATACCGGCCTTACAGATTTATTACGTTGTGTATCGCTGGAAAAGCAGGGATACAAATTTCCCATTTTCGGGGAATAAAAATAACGAGGAAACCTTGTTATTGCCATTTGAAAATTTTGAACACATCACTTCTTTGCATTATTAGTTTAAATAAATTATATGCCTTAGAAGAAGCGTTAACCGTTGCATGAAAATTTCTGGGGAAATCATACTTAGATAAAGACACGAGCGCTCAAATGACCTGTCTCATTAAAATATAACGTCAAGGCCTACACGATTTTAAATCGGTACCTGATACATTGCAGCCAAAACAATAATTATTTATGATTCCACCAATAAGTAAACTTTAATAAAATAGCCCTGTTTCTCACCAAAAACGGAGTGATTAAATAATTATCGGTGTACACCAGGAACAAGTCTGAAGCAGGATTGTAGCGCCATTGAAATCTTGCATTAATATTTGTATTATTTAACTGTTGATTATACTGAACATAGGTAGTAAAAAAAAGTTTATTAGTCATTGTGAAATCTATTTTGGGGCCAATGAGCCAGAATGAAGTGTGATTCCATGGTGCGGGTAATAGCAAACTATTATAGGTAGCAAATATCGAAAGGTTCAGGAAGGGCTGAAACCGGTAGCCTGCAGTGCCGCTTAGCGTTAACTTATCGCCGTGAGCATAGTAACCGCCATATCGAAACGAAAAACTGTAGTTGAATAGACTTTGCGGTTTAGAAACAAAATCTGCCCCGATTGTCCTCCACCAATAACGAGCGTTAAGTTGGAGCGAATCTTTACCCGTATGGGTTGGATCAAATGGAAAAAGTACCTGTACAAAATTGTGGGTGAACACCGGGGCAAAACTAGCTTTACTCCGAAAAGTTATTAAATAAGTGAGCATCGCTTCATGGTCTGTTTGTTTGAATTTTTCATCGAAGAAGTAATTCATGTTTAATTGAGGACCATGCGTTAATATACTTCCGCTTTTAGGAAAAAATGTATAGGATACCTGCGGATTAATTTTTATATAGCCAAGTCGGGGAACATACCCAACTTCAGCGTTGTAATTTTTTCCAATGTATTCATAGGCGCCATTTATGAGCCATTTTTTTCCTGCATATTGAAGATTTCCCGCCTGGGTTAAAGCATCATTTTTTTTGCCAGGACTAAATGAATGCAGGTACAACAATTTACCCGTCCAAAGATTATTAAAAGAAGTAAGGTTATATTCTAAGCCGATATTTCTGTTATATACTGAATATTCAGGAAGGGTAGAATCCTTCCCGGGACTATATTTGATTGACTGCTTATTAATGAACAGTATATTCAGATTTGATCTTGAAAAAAAATTTCTTTGTAAGGCTATTACGGCAAAGTTCTGTTGTGGCAACCCAATAGAATACTGTTTGGCAGTTTGCATATCCATCACGGTCATTCGCCAGTTGCGATTGATCTTCCCACTTAACCTTCCACCATATTCAATGGGGATACCCAATCCAATACGGCGTGAAAAAAGTGGCCGGATATCGGCATAACCGAAGTTGTTTATCTGGTCTCCGTTTTCAAGAAAAAATTGCCTTTTCTCCGGGAAAAATAATTCATAACGGTCAAGATTAGTAACCTGTTGATCTGCTTCTACCTGGGAAAAATCAGGGTTTACGGTAAGATCAAGGTTTAATGACGACGTAACGGCCACCTTAGCATCCAGGCCCACCTGGTGTTTAAATTCGCGGGGCGAATTGGGAAGAAATTCTTTTGTTGGCCCTGTTAATAAATAAGGTATCAGCGAAATATTGGTTTTGGGTACAGGAGGCGCTTTGTCCCAAACTAACGTTCCCGTATATGCGAGAGCAGCCGTCGGAAATTGTCTTGGAATAGGTGTCCAACTTGATTTTTCTGTTGTTTTCAGATCATTGCGGCTGAAATTTATTCCCCACTTTTTTCGGTCTTTCTTATACCGTAAAGTTTTAAAAGGAATAGCCATTTCCAATACCCATTTATCAGGATAATGCTTTACTGCCGATTGCCATTTGTTATCCCAGTTTAAATCTACGGAACCACCCTGGTACATTAACCCATCCCATTGAGCGCCCGCAGCGTTTGCGCCAAAAGCAAAACCGTTAGTCTGGTCATCGAAGGGATCTATGAACACTATAAAATTATCATTTTTCTGAAAATTAAAATCCCTCCTTAGTGATTCTACCATATCCCGACCGCGCATTGCATTGTGGCAGACAGCCAACAGGTAAATATTATTTTTATCATAAGTCATCGACACTTCAGTCTTTACCCGGGCACGGCTTGTATCCATCGGAAGAACTTCAAAAAAATCAGCAGCAACGTCGCTGGATTTCCAGGCGTTTTCACTTGCTACTCCATCGATGTGTATCGCTTCAGATGTTGGGTAAATATTAAATGTGTAAGAACTGTTTTTTTTCTGTGCCGCAGCAGTTATACATAACATACAGGCATAAACGAAGAGTAATTTTTTTCTCAAAATCTAAATCCTTTTAAAAATGTAAGTTCAATTAATAAAAATCACTATTCGTTTATTGTGAATCTTATACAGAAAACATTGAGTTTGCGGGCTTTTGATTTCGTTTGGATTAAAAAAAAGTTGAGCTGCAGGGAGTTGAACTAATCCTGCAGGTTATTAGTAATCAATAATCTATACTATTGAATTTTTACAAGCACCAGAATTTGCCAGCTTAATTCATATATCAATTGATTTCAAAGTTAATAAAATTGAATAAAAGAAAAGGTTTAAAATAGCCAGTTTTAGTGACAGCATAATTTTAAACCTACCCAAAATAAACTTTATAAAACCTCATTAAAATAATGTCGGAAGATACTTACCAGCGGCATTAGTTGTGATTTCATAACGATGAATTTAATTGTGCCGGAGTTGTTATTTTCTATCAATCTCTTCTTAAGAATTTTAAAGATAAAAAATTGCAAAAACAAAGTTTACAGAGCACAGAAAGTCTTTAGTTTTTAATTCATAATTGTCTGCTGGTTGTTGGTGATTGCTAAGCCTCAAAACCATCCGCACGAAGGCGCAACCGCTATAGTTGGGCTTTATACAGGAGGAATGATTGTTTGAGGAACACCAACATCTGCGTAAATTAAAGCTTATATTTTAAAGTCGGCGTATACACGGGTACGCTACTCCTTTTTATTTGTTAGCGGTCGGTCAGTTTATTTCTTTAATCGCAATAATGCCCTATTTGCAATTTGCATTAATTCAATTAAGTACCAGGATTAACCGTTTGCGTAACCGGGAACACCATTTACTATTTTTGGTGTTTTAAAAAAAATATCAGGGTTAACTTTATCTTATAAAACTTCCTTGGTTATATACACAGGTTTATTGAGTTAACTAACCCACCGCAAAACATCTACAAGTCAGTATTGATTTATATAATACTTTATAGAGAAGGGGCCAGTTTTATAAGGCCTTTTTTATCAGCTAAAGATTAACACAAAAAAACAGCAATATGAAAAAAATATTCTTTACGCTATTATTTGTAATGCCTTTGTTGTTACATGCTCAATTTGGCATAAAGGGCGGCTTAAATTTTGCAAATGTTACCAGTGCGTCTTCTATTAACAATAGCAGCCAAACGGGGTTTCATGCAGGAATTTTGTTTTCGCCTCATACAAAAATTATTGGGTTTAGAACTGAATTTAGTTATTCCAAACAAGGTTACAATTATTCGTCTGATACCAACACGGGTAATGTGAATCTTCAATATATTATGTCGGCAAATCTTATGACGATCAGCATTACACACTATTTTCAAATTCAATTTGGTTTTCAAACTGCTTTTCTGATAAATGCCAAGGCAGACAGCAGCAAAGTTAATAGCACTGGCACTTCGGGCAATCCTTACGGTGCCCTGTTGGATTATTACAACCGTTACGACTATGGATTTGCCGGTGGTGTGGAAGTGCATCCTGTAAGCGGTTTATTAATAGCTGCAAGAATAAATTTAAGCCTGAGTAAATTATATAAAAGTACTCAAACCGGGCAGTCTCCCTCTTTTTCTGATGTTAATGTAAAAAATAATGTTTTCCAGTTATCTACCGGTTGGATTTTTGGCAAAAGTAAATCGAAAAGTAAATCCGGGCATACGTAAAAAAATTTCTCCGTTGGTTTATACACTCCGCCTGAACAGCGTGTAGGAGAGGCCTACTCTCATCAGTTAAACAGCATGTAAAAGAACTATGCTATCCTCTTACTTCTTGACACACCCTGGACTAAGATGGAGCTTACCTTTGTGGTAAGTTGGCAAGTGATAATTTCTTAGTAAAGTAGATAAATGTTAACTTCATATAATTTATTTAATCCTCTTTAATAATTACCATTTTCGTCTGCTCCTTTAAATTTATTTTATGAAGCAAAATTTTCCCCGCGTATGGGTATCCGCTGTTTTTTGTATAGCTGTTTCGTTATGCAACGGGCAGTCAGTTAGCTCTGAAAAGAAGTCTGATGCTACCGGGCAGGATTCCATACATATGATGGAAGTGGGTAAAGTTGTATTTGCTAATACTTGCCGGGCGTGCCACGGAAATCCGGCATTTCCTAAAGCGCCTTCATTTGAAGCTTTGGCAAATATTCAGCCCCGTGCCATTCTTAACACGCTCAATAGTGGAAAGATGCGGCAGCAGGCAAAAGCCCTAAGCGAAAAGCAGCGTAAAGCCGTGGCGCAATATATCAGTCATAAGATCCTCATAGAAACTATAATGCCCAAAGAAGCTTATACAAAATTTACTTTTAATGGAGGTAATAAAATTTACGATTGTTCCGGCTGGGGAGCCAACCTGGCGGCTACCAACTTCCGGTCCGCGGAACAGGCAGGCATTTCACGTGATAATATAGATAGTCTCAAATTAAAATGGGCGTTTGCTTTTCCTGATGCAAGCGAAATGCGAAGCAAACCTGTCATTGTCGGAAAATGGCTTATAACCGGCAATAGCCAAACGGGTGACGTGTATGCAATTGACCGGTTTACAGGTAAGTTGGGGTGGCATGTAACCGCCTCAAACGGGATAAGAAGTGGAATAGTAGTAGCGCAGGATGGTAATAAATATACCGCGTATTTCGCGGACGGAGCTAGTTACGTATACGCTGTTGACGTTAGTAGAGGCAAAATACTATGGAGCACAAAAGCAGGCGTTGGTACAATGCCTTTGAACACGGGTACCGTGGCGGTTTACCAGGGAAAAGTATTTGTGCCGCTCAGTTCATTTGAAGTAGTAGTTGCTGCCGATAGTAATTACAATTGTTGTACCACATCAGGCGGGCTGGCAGCGCTGGATCGCAGTACCGGTAAATTGCTCTGGTACCACAGGGTAATAAAAGCTAAAGCAACTCCGCAAACTAAAAAACGAAATGGCAAACCTTTTTACGGGCCTTCCGGTGCCCCCGTTTGGAGCAGCCCCACCATTGACACAAAAAGACACCTTGTATATATAGGCACGGGCGAAAATTATACTTTTCCGGCCACTACCAGCAGTGATGCCATCCAGGCCATTAACATAACGACGGGCAAACTGGTTTGGAATTTCCAGGCAACGGAAGGAGATGCATGGAACATGGCTTGCCCCACCATTATCAATTGTCCCGATTCCAAAGGAAGGGATCTTGATTTTGGAATGGCCCCTGTTTTGATAACCGGCAAGGACGGGAAACAAAGATTGCTGGCAGGCCAAAAGGCAGGTGTCGTGTATGCCTTAGATCCTGAAAACGGCAAGCTGCTATGGAAAACCCGCGTTGGAAAAGGCGGCGCTCTCGGAGGAATACATTGGGGAATGGCGGCAGACAGCGAAAACGTTTATGCGGCCAATGCAGATAATCTGCTGGCACTTAATCCTGACAGTTCAAATATAAAACCTGCACCAGGTATTTATGCCCTTGATATCATAACGGGTATGGTTAAGTGGTCTGCACCATCGCCAAAGGTAGAAGGTCAGCAGTCTTATTTGGCAGCCAACTCAGCAGCCCCCCTTGTGATTCCGGGCATTGTATTCGCCGGCAGCAACGACGGCCATCTGAGGGGTTATGATACCAGGGACGGTCATATCATTTGGGATTTCAATACGGCTAAGAAGTACGAAACGGTTAATGGAGTGGAAGGAAATGGAGGCAGCATTGATTGTGCATCGCCGGTAATCGCCGATGGGATGCTCTACGTAAATTCAGGATATTTACAATTTGGTGAAAAACCGGGTAATGTGTTGTTAGCATTTTCAGTAAAAAATTGAATTTAGCAATACGTTTCGGTCAAAGCCTTGGGGCATTGGTATTCTGTTCGAAAAAAAATCTATAAGCGGCGCTTGACCTTGCGGGATAATGGCACGACTTGTCCTATCTATTCGGGAAGAAATTTTTGTATAGCCGGAATAAGATAGTGTAACAAGTAGGGATGTAGGCATGCTTTTCATTTCGGGGTTTTTTTAAACGCACAAGCATAGGTAACGCACACGGCTAAACGACGAACCTTGCGCCAGCGAAACTTTCTATATTTCAAGACTAAGATGGGGATTGAACTGCTTGAGAAATTATGATATAAGAAATACTACATCTTTTAATTCTATTCCCTGATTTATTGCCTTACATGGCTGGTATATAACGTCCCATCTTGTAATGTCATTAAGTTAAGACATCATCTAATATTTTCTCGCAAAGAAAGAAAGAGGCAAAGTCGCAAAGAAGACATTTGCGCTTTGTTTCCTTTTGCATCCTGGCATAAAATTTCCTTAACTTAATGACATTGCCCAATGGAACGTTAGTTCAAAAAAAACAGTTTGGCAAATTTGAGGTAATGAATTCAACCTCTTTCTTTTTTGTAAAATCATTTACCCATAAATGCGTTATCTTATGCTGTAAATTTTTTCTAAGATGCCATCTCCAGCAACCAAAAGAAATATCTTCCGGATTATTCCTTTTGCACTGGCATGGTTATTTTCCAGCCTGGTTTATTCCCTGGTCGAGAGAGGTCTTCTTGGCCATCTCACTAATTACCCTTCTACTGGAAATCCGTATCAATTCAGCACCGCCATTTTTACAGCCGCCATAACTGCACTTATATTAGGGCTATTGATCGGAACAATTGAAATTCTATATTTCAATAAGCTGTTTCTCAAAAAGAGTCTTTTCAAAAAGATTGTATATAAAACAACCATCTATCTCTCGATAATTATTTTGTTCCTTGTGGTAAACAGAGTTATTTATAATTCTATTGAACTTAAAACAGGTGTTTTTACAAAACCGGTATGGAATAACACCCGTGAATTTTTCTTAAGTTATGTCTTTTACAGCACAGCCGTTTACCTTGCCACGGTAGTTGGTCTTTCACTTTTTTATACTGAAATAAGTGATAACCTCGGACAGGGTATTCTTGCTAATTTTTTTACAGGAAAATATCACACACCTAAAGAAGAGGAAAGAATTTTTATGTTTTTAGACATGAAATCTTCCACTACAATTGCTGAAAATATTGGTCATATTAAATATTTCGAAATGCTCAGAGAGTATTTCTCGGACATGTCTAAACCGATTATTGAACACTCAGGGAAAATTTATCAATATGTGGGAGATGAGATTATTGTTTCGTGGAAGCTCAAAGACGGATTGCAAAACAATAATTGTATTAAATGTTTTTTTGCTATTAAATCGGCCATCAACAATCAAATGAAAAAATACAATGAAAAATTCGGCTTATTACCAGGATTTAAAGCAGCATTGCATTTTGGCAGAGTGACTACCGGCGAAATAGGCATTATTAAAAAAGACATCACCTTCACTGGTGATATACTCAACACAACAGCCCGGATTCAGGGGCTCTGCAATGCTTATAAAGTTGACCTGCTTATTTCTGATGATTTGATGGAAAAGCTTCATCTTGATTCTAAATTTCAAATAAAATCATTAGGAGAAAATGAATTGAGAGGAAAAGGTGAAAAGATAAAATTATTTACTATTACAGAACCCACATCTTTCCAGGGTAGAGAAGCTTCCTGACAATTTTCTCTAATATAAAAAAAATAGTTTTTTAATTTGCAGCGGTAATTTTTTTTATGTCCCTCTGCTACCGTTAGTTTGCTAAAAATCGAAAAATTGTGTTATCCTGTTTATAACTCAGGATTTATAAACTTCTATTCAAGCACTATTCAAAACTTATAGGAGATGTTGCTATGTAAATGTGGTTAGTTGCAAACTAAGTACAGCAGCTGGACTGTCACAAATTAATTGTAAAAAATAGAAATTAGCTAACTTACAAGTTCTGCAAAAACAACAGGCCTGGGTTTTTTCCAAACTAATATTAATGAAACAACTTACTAAAACCGGTCGTTTACTTTATGGTATCGGCATCGCTGCTGTAGGGGCGCATCAGCTTCTTATCAAAGATTTTCGTTCAGAAATTTTACCTCCGTTTCCTGCATGGGCTCATACATATAAGGCCTTTCCCATTCTTGCGGGAATCGCTTTACTATTTGCGGGGGTTATCATTGCAGGATTGATTAAAACGAAACCTGCTACTACAAAAAATATCTGCCTTTATTTAGGATTTTGTTTTCTTGTACTGGTCATTGCCTGTCAGCTTCCCTATATCTTGGTCTTTAATCCCGGTAAGGCTTCCGGTTTAGACGCTTGGTTTGATGCCGGTGAGGAATTAGCATATTGTGGTGGCGCATTTGTAATGGCCGGCTCATTTCCAGCAAGCAGTATTAGCGGTGCCGGAAAGAATTCCTTTAAATTATTGTTAGAAAAACTGGTTCCATTCGGAAGGATCTTTTTTGCTGCTCTCATAATATTGTTTGGATGCACTCATTTTGTGTTTACAGATTTTGTCTCCACCATGGTACCAAAATGGATGGGGATCCCTTTGTTTTGGACATACTTTTGCGGAGCGGCACTTATTGGTTCAGGCATTGCAATTATTTTTAAAATATGGATAAAGCCAATTGCATTTCTTTTGGCGGTCATGCTCTTTCTTTTTTTCATTTTTTTCCATGTGCCTGACGCTATTGCAAATCCTTATGTATCGGGCGGAACTGAAATTGTACGTGCAACTATTGCGTTGCTTTTTTGTGGTACTGCATTAGTTATCGCATTAACAAATGGACCTAAAAAAGTACTGCTGCCCTGAGTTGTAACTAAGGATAATAGTTTAATTATCTTCGAATAATCATATACGGTAGTTTATATAATTCCTCCCCTCTGATACCGTTAGTTAACTAAAAATCGAAAAGCGGTGCTATCCGGAGTCTGTTCCATCGGAACTCCTATGAGCAACTCCGGATTTATAAATTTCCCCGGCCACCCGAAGTAACTTAAAAGTTTAAAAGAGTTGCTGGCCTGGTGTTTATAACTCAGGACATACCATTACAAAATACATTCAGTTCACAATCGTAATACAAAGATTTTAGTAACAGGCAGGCACAGGTCAAGAGACCTGGGCCTGTGCAGACGCTTATTTTGATAGACTTTTTCACACACGACGTCGAAGGCTTTTATAAAATTTGTTATTTAATAAGTGATAGTGCCGCTGTATGTATCGTTTTCTGTAGGAAGGTTAAAATTCCCTTTTACCGTTACAGAATAGCTACCGGTGGCACCTGCAAACTTTCCTGTGCCTCCTGTAATGGTATTTT
>JBDTKB010000006.1:0-20231 GCA_039935555.1 Ginsengibacter sp.
GGCATATTATAACCAGCAAATTCAGCCATTTTTGCTCCAAGCGCAATGTGTTGTTGTGTGAAGGGAGTATTCTTCATATGTCAAATTAAAGAGTTGCAAATTTATGTGAAAAAATACCTTATGAAGATTTTAGATTTTTGATGATGGGCTTTATTGTGAAACTATTAATAAATCACAATCGCTATTTCATTTTAATAATAGCCTTGATAAGAAAAGGCCCCATGCATTGCACATGAAGCCTCTATTCTTCAACTTCAACCTTAAGAAAAAGTTCGTCGTTAAATATGCATTACGAAGTTATATCCATCTGTCCCCAGGTGTATATATGCCTCTGCGGGAGCAGTTTTTTCATCTAACTTTTCAATTTTTTGCTCGATCTTATCTTTGACGTTTCGCAAAGAATCTTTCATTTTGTTGATTTCCTTTTCCTTTAGTTGTCTTAAAGAATCGACGGATGATTTAAGTTTTTCCATTTGTTTTTCCTTTACATCGCTTAGGGAATCAAGCTTATTATGTTGGTCATACCTGTAGCCCTTCTGGTTGTCCATATTAGAATTTGAAGACCTGTCCTCGTTGTCATTATTTCCATTATCATCTTCATGGCCTGAAAGAATTCCATCGAGGGTATAAAGCCCATTTTCTTTCATAATATACTCGACACCATATTTAAAGTTAAAATCATCTTCATCCCAACTAAACCAGTCGTCGTTATTCCACGGGCCGTTTAATCGAATATGGTTGCTGTAACCCAGGCCTTTATTTATCTTAATTTGATGGCCAACGGGAACATATATAATAACAAGAGCGCTTTGGTTGCGAAACTTATCAGTTGTATTGATGGCTATCGCCCTGTCGATCATCACTGTAGAATCCACTTGTAAAACGTTGAATTTTATAAGAGAAGCCAATGTATCTGCGTTCCTTCTTGTATTTCCATTACACATTTTTATTACGCCTATCTGGAAGCTATCCGTAGGAGATTTTTCAATTCTTATTCTCACATTACCAATGTACGCTGTATCATCATCGAAAGTAGCGAAGGGTTGCAACCTGAACCAGCTATTGTTCCGGTTATAAATATTATTTGCAATGGGCATTATTTCAAGACTGTGCACGCCGGGATTTGAAAGTGAAATTTTCTGTTCATCTGCTGAACTTACCCTTCTAAAATCGCCGCCAACAGAACCTATTAGTGAAACAAAACAAATAATGCCAAGTATCCAAAGTCCTACAAAAGAGTAGCGCATCATGCGGTTACTGCTTTTGATTCTTGCAAGCCTTCTGATAATAAAGGTGATGATGCCTATTACGGGTACCCCGATAAAAAATATTAAAGTCCCCCAGGCTAAAGCGCTTTGCCAGCCCTCAGTAAGAACAAAATCCTTTAATGGAAATAGCCCGATGGAAACTACTGCCAATGAAAATAATGCGACAATTAGTGATAACGCGATGCATCCTAAAACGAAATAAGCAAATACCTTAAATATGGTGACGATTATATTTCCTAAAGTGCCACTGGTGCGCTTTGCTGCAAATTTCATTTCCGCGCCCATTTGTTCTCCTCTTTCTTTTGCAACTTCCCCGGCTTCTTTACTAATTTTGCTCACTCTTTCTTTCACGCCTTTCATTTCTTCAACTACCGAGTTTTTTATTGAATTTAAATCCACTTTTTCTCCTTTCATCTCCAGCTTTTCTGAAGTAGTGCTCGCTTCAGGAATTACAAGCCACAATATCACGTAGATAATAAAAGTACCGGGGCTAAATGAAAAACTTAGAAAGTTTGGAAAAGTGAGCGGCCCAATATGTCCCCACCTGAAAAAGAAGGAGATGAAAGGAATCAAAAATATGAACCGGGGAAACCATGGATTAATATTAAAATAGCTTCCCATTCCGCTACAAACACCACCAAGTATTTTTCCGTCGGGATTGCGATACAATCTTTTGCGAACTCCGTTCACAAGCATATTACTGCCAGGAACAAAAATCCATAACAAGAGATAAAGAAAGAACCCGATTCCCGAAACAATAAATAGTACCCGCACAATTACCGGGTCAATGCCGAAGTAAGCTGCAATACCGCTGCACACCCCGCCAAGTATTTTATGATTTTCATCACGATAAAGGCGTTTTCCTTTAACATTCCATGTGTTTTGAAAAAAGTTTTCGCTTTTTTCATCCTTTGATTCATTGGTTCTGCTGTTGGCAGAATTATTCGGCTGCTCTCCATTTTCTGCTTCGTCAAAATCCTGAGGACGTCCCATATTTTTTATGATGGCATTCACGTCATCATCAGTAATACATGTAGAACCGTTCTTTATGCGCTCCTGAAACAGCTCACTAATGCGACTTTCAATATCATTTATAATTTCATCGCGCCCCTCTTCTTTTGCAAAATAGTTGCGCAGGCTCTCTATATATTGTTGTAGCAATTCATAAGAAGTTTCCTCGATGGGAACCACATTTCCCTGGAAATTTATATTAATTACTTTTTTCATGACTATCTATTTATTGATTTGTTGAAGTTGATTAGGGGTTAATTGTTTTTACCGGTTATTGCTTCTACCGCATTCGCAAGCTCAAGCCAGGTTGATTCAAGTTCTTTGTAAAAATCAGCGCCTTTTTCAGTGAGAGAAAAATATTTTCTTGGGGGGCCACTGTTGCTTTCTACCCACCGGTAGGTTAGAAGTTCTGCATTTTTAAGTCTTGTAAGCAAGGGATAAAGTGTGCCTTCCAATATATTGAGATTGGCCGCTTTCATTTTATCAATAATATCACTGGGGTAAGCTTCTCCCAATTTTATGACCGATAAAATACAAAACTCCAAAACTCCTTTTCGCATTTGGCTCGCTGTATTATCTATGTTCATTTTATTGTTTTTATTTCTTTTGAAAGTACCTGGCTTCTGATTTCTATAACAAAGATAAAGCGTTTTATAATACTATGCAATACATAATACCTGCTTTTTAAAAGTAGTAGTTATACAACCCTTCCGAGAAATGCGCGAAACTCTTGCTTGTATTGATTCTTAAGGAAAAGAAAAAATTTAATAAAAAATTTAAATGGCAAATGAAGGTGATGAATGGCGGATATTTAAAGTGAAACTGGATTTAATTGCAACGTATAAGTATAACTGCATGTTGAAGGCGGGGTTCTTGCTGTTAGCGTTCAATCAATTTTTGAGTCTCTCTTCAAAAAGTATTCAAAAAAAATTGCCTTTCATTTGGAGATGCAATGTTGCACTCAATAAAATAAAAGCTACCTGAAAACCTGGAAGGTTATAAAACTCATAACGTAGGCGAGGCCTGTCATATAAGACAGCATGATAATGGGCCATTTCCAACTGTGGGTTTCTCTTTTTACAATGGCTAATGTGCTCATACATTGCATCGCCAAAACATAAAAAATTAGAAGAGACAGGCCGGCGGCGAGTGTATACACTTTTGCTCCGTTTGGCCACGTTGCAGCACTCATTTTTTGCCGGAGAGTCGAATTATTTTCATCTTTATCGTCGCCAACGCTGTACAACGTTGCCATCGTTCCTACAAAAACTTCCCTTGCAGCAAATGAAGTGATTAATGCGATTCCTATTTTCCAATCATAACCCAAAGGCCTGATGACCGGTTCAATAGTTTTGCCCAATATTCCTGCAAAGGAGTTTTCCAGAAGTTCTGTTCTTTTAAGTTTTTCAAATTCTTTTGTGTTACCCGGCTGCTCCTGTGCAAGTACCGCATACTTTTCAGAAACATTTGCCATTTTTTTTGGTGGCCCGTAAGTACTTAATACCCACAATAAAAGGCTTATAACCATTATTACTTTTCCGGCCTGAAAAACAAATACTTTGGCCTTTTCAATCATAGTGTAAACCATATTTTTCCATCGCGGTTCCCGATACACTGGGAGCTCGAGAATAAAAAAACTTTTTTCCTTGCTTTTTATAAACCACTTCATTACGTACGCCGAAATAAGCGCCATAACCGTACCCATCATATACATTAGCATCATTACCATGCCCTGCAAACTGATGATGCCGAGAAACATTTTATTTGGAATAATTAACGCGATAAGCACTGTGTAAACGGGCAACCTTGCGCTACAGCTCATAAGTGGCGTGGTCATGATGGTAAGCAATCTTTCCTTTTTATTTTCAATACTTCGGGCACTCATGATTGCGGGCACAGCACAAGCAAATCCACTAATCATAGGCATTACACTCTTTCCATTAAGGCCGGCTTTTCGCATAACCCTATCCGTTAGAAAACTGATCCTCGCCATATATCCTGTATCTTCTAACAAAGTAATTATTCCAAATAAGATCATTATTTGTGGAACGAAAACCAATATACCACTCAGTCCGGCTAAAATTCCATTGACAAACAAATCGCTAAACCAGCCATGTGGTAAAAAATCAGCAAGCCATCCGCCGGCCTTTGCAAACGTCCATTCAATTGCATCCATCGGAAATTTTGCAATTAAGAAAATACTTTGAAAAAGTAAAAATAGCACGCACAATAAAATAAGGTAACCCCATGTACGATGCAATAAAATATCATCAAGCTTTTGCGTAAACAATGCTTTCTGAAGCGGGTCAGCTTCAACCACTGTTTTTTGCATGATGGTTTTTATCTTACCATATCGCATGAGAATTTCTTCTGCCTGTACTTTTGCAGGATTAAAATTTGTTTCAGATTCTATATTTTCAATAGTCAATTGTTGTGATGGCTCCAACGCAAAATTTTCGTGGTTGATTAAATAATGAATCGCCTGGTAATTACTTATTTCGGGAAAAATTTCCTGAACTTTTGAAATGGCAGAAGGAGCTAGTGAAAGCGTATTTATAAAATCCCGTTCCGGAATAAGCAAAATGTTTTCCGCTGTTTGGTCCAGCGCTTTTTTCAATTGTATAATTCCTTTATTTTTTCTCGGGTTCACCGGAATTACCAATACACCGAGTTCTCTTTCAAGGCCTGCAATATCTACCTGAATATTACCTTTTTTTGCAATATCCATCATCGTTAACGCCACAACCACAGGCCTTTTGAGGTCAATGATCTGTGAACAGAACAGCAGGTTTCTTTTTAAACTGGAAGCATCCGCAATTAAAACAATAATATCTGCTTTAATTTCCATGTCATCCTCAAGCAACACTTTGTACGATACCCATTCATCATTCCTTTTTGGGTAAAGGCTGTAAGTACCCGGAAGGTCAATAATTTTTGCGGTTAATCTTTCTGATATCTTACTATTGCCGGTTTTCTTATCAACAGTAACACCGGGAAAATTTCCTACCTTTTGATTTAAACCCGTCAAAGAATTGAATAAAGAACTCTTTCCACTATTAGGATTTCCGACCAAGGCAATATTTAATTGTCTATTCAAATTATTTTACAATAGATGCAAATTTAGACCGATCTTAAGTGATGCCCTTACGAATTAAGAAAAGAGATTGGAGGCAGAAAATTGTTTATCATTTATTTCACTATTTTATTCGTGTTAAATTTGCACAAAACTGATTTACGCCCAATGAAAAAATTTATACTCTTTTTAATTCTTGTCCCGCAATTAGCTTCAGCCCAAAAGCTAAGAAAATCCGATAAAGCTATTATAAATAATCTGCGTGACGAGATCAGCTTTCTCGCAAGTGATAAACTAGAAGGCAGAAGGACCGGCACACCAGGAGAAAAACTTGCCTATGAATATTTATCCGTGCAATTTAAAAGTATTGGATTGACACCAAAAGGAGACAACAATTCTTATACACAAGCTTTTGAAATAAATGAAGGAAAACAAATACTTCCACAGACGCACCTTTTAATTAATACGAACGACCTGGTGTTAGAGAAAGATTTTTTTCCGTTTATTTTCAGCAGCCAGGGTTCCATAGATGCATATGCCTCTCCTGCTCTTCTTGAAAAAAAGATGCCCTGGTTCCTCGATATTAAAGAAATGATTGAAAAAAATAAGGCAAACCCTCATTTCGACCTGGAAGCAGCAATCAGGACCAAAGCAACCGATTTTGCCTCGAAGGGCGCTTCTGCTGTAATTGTTTATAACACGGGAGCTACAGACGATGAGTTGGAATTTGAAGGAAAAGAAAAAATAGAACGCTTGAATATACCCGTGGTATTTGTTACTAAAGATGCTGAAAAAAAATACCTGGGTGATAATTCCGCTAACCTGGAAATAAAACTTAAAGTGGTCATAGCGGATAAAAAAAGGGAAGGGCATAATGTACTGGGATATATTGATAACGGTGCCGGACAAACGATAATTATTGGCGGCCACTTCGACCATCTTGGATATGGAGAAGATCATAATTCGTTATGGACCGGTGCACCTGAAATACATAATGGCGCCGACGATAACGCGAGTGGAACAGCCGCCGTAATTGAACTTGCGCGCATGCTTAAGAAATCGAACCTCAAAAGAAATAATTACCTTTTTATTTGCTTTTCAGGGGAAGAGCTCGGTTTGTATGGCTCAAAATATTTTACAGAGCATCCTACAATAAATCTTAGTTCAGCTAACTACATGATAAATTCTGATATGGTTGGCCGGTTAAATGAAAGCACTCACGCCATTACAGTTGGCGGCTTTGGTACATCTCCTACCTGGGGAAAAGTGTTAGATGAAAAAACAAAATATATCAATGTGAAATTTGATAGCAGCGGAATTGGCCCCAGCGACCATACCTCTTTTTACCTGAAAAATATTCCGGTATTATTTTTCTTCACAGGCATTCATTCAGATTATCATAAACCAACGGATGATGTTGACAAGATAAATTTTACGGGAGAGCTAACAGTCATCAAATATATTTACCACGTTATTGAGGAAACGGACAAACTCGGTAAATTACCTTTTACTAAAACACGGGAGCCTAAAATGGAAGGCAAGAGATTTACCGTGAGCTTAGGCATAATGCCTGATTATACTTTTAGCGGAGTTGGAATTAAGGCAGATGGAATTATAGATGGCAAAGTGGCTCAAAAAGCGGGAATAGTTGCCGGCGATGTGATTATTAAACTTGGTGAAAATTCTTTTTCTGATATCAATTCTTACATGAACGTTTTAAGTAAGTATAAAAAAGGAGATGCAACAACGGTAACCATAAAAAGGGGAAACCAGGAATTAACTTTTAATATTATTTTTTAAAATATAAATTATTGAAATTTTGTTTTTATTATGAAGCTTCGGATAGATAATGATTTAATGGTTGATGAGTTTTTTGCGGACACACGCCTTCTTGGTATTGTTGCGCCCATTGAACAATATCGGTTTTGCTGGCATCTTAATCAAATGTTGAATTTTGATTTCAGAATAAATAATAACATAGAAATTCAATTGAATAAAAAGGCCAGGAAATATTTTTTTCCCATTTATGAATATGGCGAGCAATCAGGAACCATTAAACATTATCTCTACAATAACGAAGATGATGGAGAATATTTGCTTCCTGAATTTAAACATCTTGATTTTTTATGGCTTATAAAAGATGATATTATGCAGGATGATGAAGTGAGCATTCTTACAAGTTCCATAAGAACACTCCCGGCTGTACAATTGATTACAGAGATGACGAACGAAAAGATAAAAAACAAACAGCATCTTATTTTTTAAAAACATAAAAGAGAAAACATGTGGAACGAAATAGATAATTCCCTTCATAAAAAATTTGAATTCAAAAATTTTTCTGAAGCCTTCGCATTTATGACCCGCGTTGCGCTGGCGGCGGAGAAAATGGATCATCATCCAAAGTGGATGAACGAATATAATAAGCTTGAGATCTGGCTTTCATCACACGATGCAGGAAATAAAGTTACAGAGAGAGATCACAAACTTTCAAAAATAATTGACACTTTATAACAGCTAAGATTGAGTCGGTCCTTTTTTATAAAGTGTCCACATTCCAAATAATGATGCAAGCATCCATGCTGCTTCTAAAATAATAAAAGGCGTATAATGTATTAGGTAAGACGCAACTCCGGCGAGGGCACTTCCAAAAAAATTCATCAGCAAATAAACTGCGCCATTTTTTGATATTTTATTGATTAATATCAATACAAAAGCTACAAGTAATATCGCTACACCTACGCTTCCGATCCAATCGCTAAAGTTCATTTTATTATTTTACGAAAATTATCTTTTCTTTTTTTTCTGTCAACATGCCAATCGAATTTGTAAAATTATTAAGCCCGTTTTTTTTCAATAAATCCTTCACTTCTTTCGCAGTTTCTTTATCCACAGCAATCAGCAAGCCGCCGCTGGTTTGAGGATCGGCCAATATCGCCTTTTCAAAATCGGTGATGGCGCTAATGTTGTTTCCATAGCTTTCCCAGTTTCTAATTGTCCCGCCAGGAATACATCCCTCATCCACGTAACTTTTAATTTCCACAATTATGGCAGGCACTTTATCAAAATAGATTTCTGCGCTCAGGTCGCTGCCGCCGGCCATTTCCACCAAATGTCCTAACAAACCAAAGCCTGTAACGTCGGTCATCGCATGCACGCCTTCCATCGTACCCAACTTTTCCCCTATTGAATTTAATTGCATCATTTGTTTTGCTGCAAGTCCTCTATGTTCCGGCTTTAGTAAATCTTTTTTTTCTGCTGTGGTCAAAATACCAACTCCCAGAGATTTGGTTAAAAAGAGTAAATCTCCCGCTTTTGCCGTATTGTTTTTCTTGATATTTTTTACTTCAATCAATCCATTTACTGCAAGACCAAAAATTGGTTCTGGACTGTCAATGCTATGGCCGCCCGCTAATGATATTCCCGCTTCCAAACAAATGCTTCGCGCTCCTTCAATAACTTTTTGCGCTACTTCCGGTGGTATTTTATTTACAGGCCAGCCTAAAATTGCTATAGCTAAAACGGGCTTGCCTCCCATAGCAAATACATCACTTATTGCATTGGCCGAGGCAATACGCCCAAACTCAAAAGGGTCGTCTACAATAGGCATAAAAAAATCCGTGGTAGAAATTAATGCCATGCCGTTACCGAGGTCGTACACGGCGGCATCATCTTTTGTATGATTGCCAACGAGTAACTTTTTATTATCCGGAAGTGTAAGATTACTTTGCAGAATCTTGTCCAATAATAGCGGTGATATTTTACAACCACAACCCGCGCCGTGAGAAAATTGTGTAAGTTTTATTGTGCCTTTTTTATCCAGATCCGTTTGCCTATCGGTCATGTTTAAACGCTATTTTTAAAATTTAAATTTTCTTCTTTCTTCGTAAAATAATAGCGGCATTTTTTTTCAAATCACCACTAAAGCTTATATAATAAACATCTTCTCCATCATGCACAATCAGCAAGCCGGTGTTCGGTGGAATGCTTCCAAGATTTTCTGCATACATTATTAAAACAAGAGAATCTCCCATGTCAGGAGTAATATAAATTGTTTTGTTGATTGCCTTTGTTGATAAACCTTCAAGGGGCATTATTACTTTACCATTCAACAATACGCTAACCGTGTCGCCGTCAACTTCCCCATTATCGTAAAGAGTTAACAACAGGCTATCACTTTTTATATTTACACTTCTTATTGTTTCAATCTTCCTTGTCGCTATTCCTGCTGCTGCACGCGGCAAACTTTTAGCAATCACTTTTGTAGTCAACGCAGAGTCGTTTTTTAAGTTGCCGTTAGGAATTCCCTTAATCACTTTTTGTTCACCATCAAGTTGTTTGCTTTCTGATTTGTTTGTAACAATATCAGTTGATTTTTTTATTGAGTCCTGTTTTTGTACAACATTATTTTCTTTAGCAGTGAATTTTTCTTTTTTGCTATTATCTACTGAATCGGGTTTTATATTTACCGGCGCTTTGGTAGTTACTTTACCTGGAATTTTTGTATCATCCTCATGCCCGGCTATCTGAAATGTATCTTTTTTCTGCAGGGGAAGATCATTTCGTTTTTGGGCATCCGCAATATTATTTTCCGATTTATTTTGTCTCTCATTTAAGTCGGTTTCCGGATTTACTTTATTAGAGACGGGTGTTTTGGAAATGTCCTTTGCCGCGAGATCAGCGGGCTTTTTCTTTGTTTCAGTAGCACTAACGGCAGGTTTTTTTACTGCAGCAATACTTCCTCCATTTACGTCGCTGGTCATAAACGACAGCGTATTAGCAAGTCCCAGGCTTTCCAACTTTGGAATGATCTGTGTTTTTCTTATTTCTTTTTTCTTTTGAAGAAAGATTTTACCTGTAAGCTGTTGATAAATTTTGGTTCTATTGGTACTCCACGGACCTTCTAATATCATTGCTGTATCATTTTCCGTTAGTTTCAAATCGCTGGAAGTTTTTACGCCTTTTGCGGGTGGTTCCGAATAATTATCATCAATTAATTTATCATCTTCTATGTGATATTCGTCTCCTGATTTTTTAATTTTTAAAGTTTTTACTCCTATGTTTTGCACGCTATCAATAATAAAAATAGTATGAGAATACCCGGTGAGTTTTCCGTGGTTTTCACTTATGGCCATCTCATATTTTATAAAATGTTTGGTGGTATCATTATATAAAGTACCAACCCATACGCCAGTAATATCTTGCGCGAAGAGCTGCAATGGAAGAAGAAAAAATAAAAATAAAAATTTCATATCACCTTTTAATTTATTCCCGCTGGTTTAGACTCAGTAAAAAATATTAAATTATTTTTATCAACCTTATCGCAAGGTATTTTATTCAAAACAGTCTCCAGGTTTTCCCGCTTATCGAGGCTATTTTTATAAAGTTTATCATAATAGTGGAGTAAAATAGAAAAACATTCTTTCGTTTCATTTTCCAAAAGGTAATTTATAGCATTCTTTGTTTCAAAGCCACCAAGCCTCTTTTGAACTCTCATAATCGCTGTTACAAGATCTTGTTTTTTGAAGATACCATACGTCGCAACAATTTGGTTCAGCCTTTCTTCAAAAGGGATGTCCAAAAAGTACAAGTGGCTTTTTCTCATTTGTTCCCAGAAGGATTTTGGTATACCCACAGAACCGATATGCCTGCTTTCATCCTCCAGCCAAATGTCCTGAGGCAAGATGTTCGATTCCGAATCATCACTATCACAACTTTTCTCAGCACCTTGAGATTTATTTAAATTAACAGCCAAAAGATTTTCAAACATTTCCTGCCCGGGCTGTGGCTTTTCGCCTAAAGAACCAAAAGCCGAACCTTTATGACTGGCCAAAGATTCAAGGTCAATCACCTTAAAACCCTTTCTTTTCATTTCAATTAGCACATCCGTTTTACCTGAACCCGTGAAGCCACCCAGAATATTAATTTTATATTCTTTTTCAAACTGAGAAAGTGCCCAGTTACGAAAAGATTTATAGCCGCCTTTGAGCGTATAAACTTTAAAGCCATACAGATTCAAAAGCCACGCAACCGCGCCGCTTCTCATGCCGCCGCGCCAACAGTGAAGCAATACGTGATTATCTTTCTCTCCTTCTTCGCCTTTTTGATTTGCTTTAAATAACCACTCAACATCTTCCCGCAGCGTTTTCATTCTTACCGAGAAAAACTCTAATCCTTTATCTACGGCAAGCTGCCTGCTTTCCTTTTTATAAATAGTTCCTACAATACTTCTTTGTTCGTCAGTAAACAGCGGTAACGTCAATGAGCCGGGAATATGTGCATGCGAATATTCACCAGAGCTTCGCACATCAAATACGGGAAAGTGCTCCGATAACTTTAAAAACTTCTCTATGTCAACTTGCTCTATGGCCATTTAAGGAAGTATTTTTAAAACAAAAAACCACCGAAAAACAGTGGTTAAGAAATTTAAAGTATAAAATTATTCTGCTGGATTTATTCCCACTTTTTTCTTTCATAAATCCATAAAATAAAATGCTGTATTCTTTATTTTTAATGAAAACCTGGTTTGAAAAAAGACACTCGTCAGCAAATTATTCCAATATTTTTACCCGTTCATTGAGGTAAGGAATTCCATATTGTCTTTTGTTCCTTTCATATTTTTCATCAAAATATTGATCGCCTCTTCAGGATTCATATCGGCCATATGATTGCGCAATACCCACATACGTTGTAGAACTTCCTTATCAAGTAAGAGATCGTCGCGTCTTGTAGAGGATGCCACGATATCTATTGCAGGGAAAATTCTGCGGTTAGATAACCTGCGATCAAGTTGCAGTTCCATGTTACCGGTTCCTTTAAATTCTTCAAAAATAACCTCATCCATTTTACTTCCTGTATCAACCAATGCCGTTGCTATTATTGTAAGCGAACCTCCAAATTCAATTTTTCTGGCTGCGCCAAAAAACTGCTTGGGTTTTTGCATCGCATTTGCTTCAACACCGCCAGATAATACTTTTCCGCTCGCCGGCGCAACGGTATTATGTGCACGCGCCAGCCTTGTAATACTATCTAATAAAATCACTACATCGTGCCCACACTCAACCAATCGTTTCGCTTTTTGTAACGCCATCGTGCTCACCTTAACGTGTTTCTCTGCGGGCTCGTCAAACGTAGATGCTATTACTTCTGCCTTCACGCTCCGCTCCATATCAGTAACCTCTTCCGGCCTTTCATCTACCAGCACTATCATTAAATAACACTCCGGATGATTTGCTGCTATTGCATTAGCGATTTCTTTTAGCAGCATTGTTTTACCTGTCTTTGGCTGGGCTACAATAAGTCCTCTTTGCCCTTTTCCTATCGGCGTAAATAAATCAATAATTCTTGTTGATAAATTATTTGGAGTTAAGAACAAATTCAATTTCTCGAACGGAAAAAGCGGTGTTAGATAATCAAAAGGAACACGGTCACGCACTTCATCCGGACCTTTACCATTAATGGTTTCAACTTTCAATAAAGCAAAATATTTTTCGCCTTCTTTTGGTGGGCGAACTGATCCATAAACGGTGTCGCCGGTTTTTAATCCAAATAATTTTATTTGAGATGGAGATACATAAACATCATCAGGAGAAGACAGGTAATTATAATCACTGCTTCTTAAAAAGCCATAACCGTCGGGCATCATTTCTAAAACACCTTCCGCCAGGATAACTCCGTCAAATTCAATATTAAAAACAGATTCTTTTTTATGCGGAAATGATTTTTGTTGTGCCGGATAACCATTATTGGAAGGTGGCTCCTGGATTTCTTCATCATGCTCATCATTTAATAAATCAACAAGGGCCGGTGCAATCGATTTCGGATCAGAGAGCGTTGGGATCTCTTTATGCTTGTGTTCGCTCGCAATTTCCGGTTCGCCGTCCTTATGTTTTTTTGCAGGTTTTTTCTTTTCTTCAGGCTTTTTAACCTTCGGTTCCTCTGTTGCTTCTTCTATAACGGAAGTCTTTGGAGTTATTGCTTCTACGGCACTCTTGACAACTCTCTTTCTTTTGGGTTTTTCAACCTCAGGATCTTTTTTTTCAGGATTATTCATTACTGATTGTTTATCAAGAATTTTGTAAATTAATTCTTGTTTTTCTAAGTTTTTTGCGTCGGAAATACTTTGTTGTTCTGCTATATCAAGCAACTCTGGAACGAGCATGTCGTTCAGTTGTAAAATGTCATACATAAAAAGGCGAGTAGATTAATTGTCAAATTAATTGTCAAACGATCCTGGAAATTGCAAAATCTAAATTTTGATGATTTTATTATGGAATGGATTCTGTTAATACCGATGAGACCGTAGCAAAGGAGTACCAGTCAGCTTTCTTATGCAATAATACACCAAATTTACAAAACAAGGAAATATTATCGATTTTATAATGAATATTTTTTTAATAAAACAGTAAGTAAATCGCCAGCCTATAGCACTTCTGAGTGTTTTTCATTCGAAACTCCTTGTCCTTCCTTTATATTTGCAACAATAAAATAACAAATGATTAATAACAGAACAAGGATAAAAGAAGCATTAAATATAGACCCATCACCCCGGGAAATAACGGTTATGGGTTGGGTACGCACCTTTAGAAATAGCCAGTTTATTGCATTAAACGATGGCAGCACGAATAATAATTTGCAGGTAGTTGCCGAGCTTGGCCGCTTTGGAGCGGACCTATTAAAAAGAATAACGACTGGGGCCGCATTAAAGGTTTCCGGGCAAATCATTGCTTCTTTAGGTAAAGGGCAAAAAGTAGAATTAAAGGCGAATGCAATTGAGGTAACGGGAGATAGTGACGCTGAAAAATTCCCTTTACAGCCGAAAAAACATAGTCTCGAGTTCCTGAGAGAAATAGCCCATCTCCGCTTTAGAACGAATACTTTCGGTTCTGTCTTCCGGATAAGACATGCGCTTGCTTTTGCGGTGCACAAATTTTTTAACGATAAAGGATTTGTTTACCTGCACACACCGATTATCACCGCTTCCGATGCAGAGGGCGCTGGTGAAACGTTTCACGTTACTAATTTTGATCTCACGGATCCTTCAAAAAATGAAGACGGCACTATTAACTACAAAGAAGATTTTTTTGGCAGGCCAACAAACTTAACCGTTAGTGGCCAGCTCGAAGCGGAATTGGGGGCGTTGGCTTTGGGAGATGTTTATACTTTTGGTCCAACTTTTCGTGCGGAAAATTCAAACACTGCCCGCCACCTTGCAGAGTTTTGGATGATTGAGCCCGAGATGGCTTTTTCCGATTTAGAAGATGATATGAATATAGCAGAAGAATTTATAAAATATGTTATAAAATATGCCTTAGACAATAACCGTGATGATTTGGATTTTTTAGCGTTGCGCCTGCAGGAGGAAGAAAAGCAAAAACCTCAAAGCGAGCGAAGTGAAATGGGGTTAATCGAAAAACTTGAATTTGTTATAAACAACGATTTTGAGCGAATTACTTATACGGAGGCAATTGAAATTCTTAAAGAATCCAACCATAATAAAAAGAAGAAATTTCACTTTCTAATTGATAAATGGGGCGTAGACCTGCAAAGCGAGCATGAACGGTATCTTGTAGAAAAACATTTTAAAAAGCCGGTAATTCTAACGAATTATCCGAAGGAAATTAAAGCGTTTTACATGCGGCAAAACGACGACGGAAAAACGGTGGCAGCTATGGATATTTTAGCCCCGGGAATTGGAGAAATTGTTGGTGGTTCTCAAAGAGAAGAGCGACTTGAAAAACTCGAAGAAAGAATGGAAGAAATGAATATTCCTGTAGAGGAATTATCCTGGTACCTGGATACCCGAAAATTTGGTACTTGCCCGCATGCCGGCTTCGGGCTTGGCTTTGAGCGATTAATACAATTTGTAACAGGCATGACAAATATCCGTGATGTAATTCCTTTCCCGAGGTTTCCAAAAAATGCAGATTTTTAATTTCCTGCTATTGGGTGTTTGATTCTTTGCTTAAAAAAGATCGTATTCTTTCTCCTACATTTTCTCTTATGTTTTCGTAAAAGAGATTGTAATCTGCAATGTGATAATTTTTTGTTTTAAGAAAAATGCTTCCAAAAAATTTGGGCTTATTCACCCATAAAACATTTCCATGCGCCTGCGCTTGTACTAAAGCGGGAATCACCTTGTCGAAGTTTCTTAAAATCCCTCCCTTATTCAATATAGCTGGCTCTAAGGTAGTATCCATTGTCCAGGAAAGCGGGTTTATCACGTATGCCTTTGTTTTTTCCCGTGCAACGACTGGCGAAATATAGCCTTCCTCAAATGTGCGCCAGGTTATAAAACAACCGGTTGATGATGAATCTTTACAGGGCTTAAGGTCGGAGAAGTAATTGGTAAACACAGGAAGGCCGATTATATAAGCGCAAACCAATTGCTTTTGCAACGGTTTCCCTTCAAAAAATTCTTTAAGTAACTGGCCGGCGTGCCTGGTACCCTGACTGTGCGATGCAATAATGATCGGCCTTCCGTGATTGTAAAATCTTAAGTAGTAAATAAATGCTGCCCTTACATCAGCGTAGGCTGTGTCAAATGCGGCATTGGAACTTACTTTGTCATCTGTAAAAAAAGCTTTAAGATTCGCCTGGCGATACCGCGGTGAGAAAACCCTGCAATATTTATTAAAAACACTTGCCTGGTATAAAATAGTAGATTTATCGGTCTTGCTATTTAACGCTACGTCGCTTATATCCGCATTCCAGCCCATGGGCATTTTTTGATCAGTGTAAGTAGTCGGATAAATAAAAAAAACGTCAGCTAAAGAATCTCTTGTTTCATTTCTTAAATCATAAGGAACATTGTCTGAAGGATCATATTTGAACGGACTGGCAGCCCAATAATTTAAATTTCCATAATCTGGTTGATTATTAATTGATTTAAAATCATAATTAATTTTAGAGATGTAGTTTTTTTGTGAACAAGAGGAAATATAAAAAAAGAGAACACATAAAATAACACCTGGTAAAACTCTGTATAAAAAATTACTTTTGTATTTTGTCATTTATCAAAGCTACATTACAAGTTTAATTTGAAAAAAATAAGCGCTATGACAATTCCCGTAGTTGATTTGGCCGATTTTGAAAAAGGAACATCACAACAAAAATCTGCATTTGTGCAGGACCTTGGCAAAGCGTACGAAGATGTAGGTTTTGTGGCAGTAAAAAACCACGGTATTCCCGCTGAACTTATTGCCGACTTATATAAATATGTTCAACAATTTTTTTCTCTTCCATCCGAAAAGAAAAAAAGTTATGAGAATCCGGAGTTGGCAGGGCAACGTGGATATACTTCTTTTGGAAAGGAACATGCTAAAGGAAGTGATGCGCCCGACCTGAAAGAATTTTTTCAATATGGACAAGTTGTTCCCGCCAGCCATCAGTTAAAGTTTGAATACCCTGATAATATTAAAGTTGGTGAAATTCCCGGGTTTGATGAAACTTTCTTCAAAGCCTACCGCGCATTTGAAAAGTCCGGCAAATCATTATTACAGGCTATTGCTTTGTATTTGAAATTAGATGAGCATTATTTTGATGATTTTGTTGAAGAAGGCAATTCAATTTTACGAGCAATTCATTATCCACCAATTACTTCTGAGCCAAAGAGTGCCATCAGGGCTGAGCAACATGAAGATATCAACCTGATAACCTTGCTGGTCGGCGCTTCTGCCGATGGCTTGCAAATATTATCGAAGGCAAACGATTGGATTGGAGTTACTTCGCTTCCTGATCAAATTGTAGTAAATGTTGGAGATATGCTGCAACGGCTCACGAATAATAAGTTGAAAAGTACAACGCACCGGGTTATTAATCCGCCCAGGGAACTTTGGCATACTTCAAGGTTTTCAATACCCTTCTTTCTGCATCCCAAATCCGCTATGAGCCTTGCTGCCTTAGAAAGTTGCATAGATTCTAAAAATAAAAAGCACTATGAAGATATTACCGCCGGTGACTATCTTGATGAAAGGTTAAGGGAGATCGGGTTAAAGAAGTAATCGATAAATGAACTCCTGGGAGCATATTTTTTCGAAACAGTGATGATCCTTCTATTATTTATTAACCTACATTTAAAAAAATAGAATAATTAATATAGCTTCATTTAAGTTTTGTGAAATGATGATTTTGTTTACAGTTTTATCTCATTGATTTCAGATGGTCTTGTTCAGGCATGTCCCCTTTTTAAAAGCAGTTTTTTCATATACTTTATCCGCTTTTGGTGGTCCCCAGGGGCATTTTGGGATGATGATGAAAACTTTTGTAGACCGCCGAAGAGATATTACCAAAGAAGAATTGATAGAATACGTTGCTTTTTGTCAATTGCTTCCGGGGGCTACCTCTACACAAACCATTACTTTAATAGGGTATAAACGTGGTGGTGTTCCTTTGGCTGTTCTTACATTAATCATTTGGATTTTACCGGCCAGTATTTTAATGGGCTCTTTTTCTTTCCTCGTTCATTATATTAATACGTTTCATGTAAGCCTCAATGTATTTAAGTACGTTCAGCCGATGGCGGTAGGTTTTATTGCTTTTGCTGCTTACAGAATGTATAAAATCTCCATAAAAAGTACCATTACAACGGTCATTATGGTTGTTGGGTTATTTTCAACCTACCTCTTATTTAAAACTCCCTGGGTTTTTCCAATTCTTATCATCTTGGGAGGCGTTGTAACTAACTTCAGCAACCGCAGAATACCGAAAAAGGAGCCGATCAGGCCAAAACAGATTAAGTGGACAAACATTTGGCTATTTGTTTTATTATTTATTATAGTAGGTTTTCTTAGCGAAACAGCCCGCACACATAATTGGCAACATAAACGCGCGTTCAACTTTACGGAAAATATTTACCGTTTCGGCAGTCTTGTTTTTGGCGGTGGCGACGTACTTATGCCCATGATGTATGAGCAATATGTTGTTAGAGAAAAAACAAAGTATTTAACCAAGGAAGAATATCTTACCGGCTGGGGCCTCGTAAGGGCTATTCCAGGACCTGTTTTTTCTGTGGCATCCTATACCGGTGGAATGGTTTTGCGGGATCAGGGCAAGGAGATGCAATTACTTGGATGCATAATAGGGTGCATTGGCATATTTCTTCCGAGTGCCTTATTGGTATTATTTTTTTATCCGGTGTGGCACAATCTTAAAAAGTACGTTGTGGTGTTCCGCGCGCTTGAAGGGATAAATGCTGTTGTCGTCGGAATTATGTGGGCTGCATTTCTTTATCTGCTGAAAGACATTAGTATTACTGCGCTCAATACAATTAGCTTCATAAATATTTTGGTGATCCTGGGAACTTTTTTGCTTTTAAATCTCACGAGATTACACTCGCCCTACATTGTTTTTGGATGTCTTATACTTGGACTGATTTTTTAAAGCTGGCTATAATACTGGTGGCGTTCGATTTCGTCCTTCACCACATCAGGAACTAAAAACCTTATAGACTTCTTTAAATGTATCAACTCACGGATACGCGTACTCGAAATTTCCAAGAGTGGAGCGTTGAGCAATTTGATATTTTGATATTCCTTTATATCCACTTTAAAGCCAGGCCGCTCATAAATATAAATTTCAAAATTTTTCAAGAGGATTTCAAAATTTTTCCATCGTTTTATATTACAAAAGCTATCGCTACCCATAATAATCGAAAATTGATGTTGTGGATATTTTTCTGATAAATAGGTAAGAGTATCTATCGTGTACGACGGTTTTGGAAGCTTGAATTCAACATTAGAGGTTTTGAGTTTTTTTTCTCCCTCTAGTGCGAGGTCAATCAGGTGTTTGCGATGATTTTCGTTCAAAAGGGAGCCCTTCTTTTTTAAGGGATTTTGAGGGGAAATTACAAACCAGATTTGACCGAGCGTGGTGTTTGCAGAAATATGGCTGGCAATTATAAGATGCCCAACGTGTACTGGGTTAAAAGAACCAAAATATAATCCAATTTTCACCTAACTATATGTTTTTCAATAACTTATATCAATTCAACATTTATTTTTTCTGCCTCATCAATTCGGAGACTGAGTGAATAACCGGCTACCATTATATAAATTGGATCTCCAAATGGCGCTTTTTTCCAAACAGTTACTTCTTCTCCCGGCAAACAACCCATTTCCATAAGTTTCAGGATAATTTCGTCATTTTCAAATGACTTAATTTTAACTTTTGTTCCTTCTTTAACCTGCGATAAGTTCAACTTCATCATACTCGTAAATATATCATTCATCTTTGTACTTAATACGTTTTTAAGAAATTTTACATTTTGGCGAAAATTTTTTTTAATAATAATGGTGCTTCTCCTGAAATTAAGGATAAGCCAAAACTGAGACAATTTCTTTTTTCGATATTCAAAGAAGAATTTGTCGATTTTAATTCTGTTTCATTTATTTTTTGCAAAGATGATTATTTGCATTCCTTAAATCAAAAATATTTGAATCATGATACATATACGGATATTTTGACTTTTACACTTTCCGATGAGAAGGAGCCTGTCCATTCTGAAATCTATATAAGCGTAGAGAGAGTTCATGACAATTCGATTGCTTTTGGAGTGAACATTCAAATGGAATTACTTCGCGTAATGATACATGGTATTTTACACCTATGCGGTTACTCAGATCATACCCCTCAAGAAAAAAAATCAATCCGCCAAAAAGAAGATTTTTACCTTTCCCTATATGGTTCCACGTGAAACGTTCCACGTGAAACAAATTTTCTCCCTCCTTTCAATTGAGGTATTTTTGCAAAATGTTTCCAGAATATGATGTAATTGTTGTAGGAGCAGGACATGCCGGTTGCGAAGCTGCCGCCGCTGCTGCTAATTTGGGTAGCAAAGTCCTTCTTATTACAATGAATATGCAAAATATGGCTCAAATGAGCTG
>JBDTKB010000007.1:0-6953 GCA_039935555.1 Ginsengibacter sp.
AATACCAGCCCTTTTACTTTTCATTATAAAAAGGGTTGCCATATTTATATTTTTTCTTAGCATCAATTTGCTCTTTCGCTTTTTATTTCCTCCCATAATGTTTGTTTAATTTCATTGATAATAAAAAAATGAATGAGTAAAACGAAGACTGCTTTTTTTTGTAGCAACTGTGGCCAGGAAAGTGCAAAGTGGTTGGGTAAATGTCCCTCATGCGAACAGTGGAATACATTTGTAGAAGAAGTAATTGTGCGAGGTACAGATAAGAAGCAAACAGAATGGAAAGAATTTTCAGGATTAAGTGGCGGCGTTAAAACAATATCTCTTCAAGATATTACAAGTGGTGAAGAAAAAAGAATTCTTACTGCTGACGCAGAATTAAATCGCGTACTTGGTGGAGGTATTGTCACAGGTAGTATTGTGTTGATTGCCGGCGAGCCGGGAATAGGAAAATCAACGCTCTTTTTACAAGCAGCATTGCAGCTCAAAAACGTTGTTACCTTATACATAAGTGGTGAAGAAAGTGAGCAACAAATAAAAATGCGCGCAGACAGATTAAGAATTGAAAATGATAAATTTTTTCTTCTTACCGAAACCAACACGCAAACAATTTTCCAGGAAATAAAAAAACTGAAACCACAACTCGTTATTGTTGACTCGGTACAAACATTGCAATCTCCTTATGTGGAATCGGCGCCTGGGAGTGTATCGCAGATAAGAGAAAGCGCTGCCGAATTCCAACGCTTCGCAAAAGAAACAAATACGCCCGTATTTTTGATTGGCCATATTACTAAAGATGGAAATATTGCCGGCCCAAAGATCCTGGAACATATGGTAGATACCGTGTTGCAATTTGAAGGCGATCGCAATTATGCATATCGCATTTTACGAACGCTTAAAAATCGTTTCGGGTCTTCCTCGGAATTGGGAATTTATGAAATGACAGGAGAAGGAATGCGACAGGTAAGTAATCCTTCAGAAATATTGATAACACAGAAAGAAGAACAACTGAGTGGTGTGGCCATTGCTGCAACCATGGAAGGAATTCGGCCTTTGCTAATTGAAGTGCAGGCTTTAGTAACGCAAAGCGTATATGGCACGCCGCAGCGCACTAACACTGGGTTTGATCTTAGGCGCTTGCAATTGCTCTTAGCCGTTCTTGAGAAAAGAGGCGGTTTTCATTTTGGAGTAAAAGATGTATTTATAAATATTGCCGGCGGCTTAAAGGTAGAAGATCCGTCAATTGATCTTGCTGTTCTTAGCGCCTTGCTTTCGTCTTATGAAGATGTGGCTATGCCTTTACATATTTGCTTTGCCGGCGAGGTTGGTCTTAGCGGAGAAATAAGAGCCGTAAACCGGATTGAGCAACGTATTGCGGAAGCCCAAAAATTAGGTTTCGAAAAAATAATCGTAAGTAAATACAACACGAAAGGGTTGGGCAAAAACAAATCTAATGCGGTGGTGGGAAGGCAGGATATTGAAGTGGTGGCTTTGGGTAAAGTGGAAGAGTTATACAAATATTTATTTTAGTCATTGACCAAATAATTTTGCTTGAAAATTGCTTTAGATATAATATCTCCTTTGGTTCATCTTTTTTATCCGCATAATTGCGTTGGATGTGGCAGTGATGTTATTGAAAAGGAAAATCTTTTATGCCTTGAATGCATTAATGACTTACCGCATACCAGCTTTGCTTTGCATGCAAATAACCAGGTTGAAAAAATATTTTGGGGAAGATTACCAATTCATGCGGCGATGAGTGAGTTCTATTTTTCAAAAGATTCCATCATCCAAAATTGTATACATGAATTTAAATACAGGGGCAATAAAAAAGCGGGTTTATACCTTGGTAAAATGATCGGTAAAAGCCTTTTGAATAGCAACCGATTTTTGAATATCGATGCAATTATTCCTCTGCCACTTTTTAATCAAAAAGAAATTAAACGTGGATTTAATCAATCTGCTATCCTTTGTGAAGGGATTAATGAAATTATGAACATACCCGTAATTACAAAAAATGTTATTCGGATTATACCAACCGAAACTCAAACAAAAAAAGGCAGGACACAAAGATGGGAAAATGTCGAAAAAAGTTTTTCAGTTGCAGACAAGGAATCGCTTAAGGGGAAACATATTTTATTGGTAGATGATGTTATAACTACAGGCGCAACAATGGAAGCGTGTGGCGCTGAAATCTTAAAAACAGAAGGTGTTATTTTAAGCCTGGCTACTTTAGCTGTTGCAGCGAAATGATCATATGGAATTCAACAAATCAACATATTTTTGAAAAATGGCCGCCATAAAATTCTTTTTGTGCTTCGTGGTATTAACCCTAATAATTATTTCGTGCAAAAAGGATTCTTTTATTACCAGTTCGCAGGCTAATTTAAACACCAGCGCAGATACTTTATCTTTTGACACGGTTTTCACCTCAGTTGGTTCCATTACGCAAAGTTTCAAGATTTTTAATAATAACAATCAAAAGCTGCGGCTTTCGAGTGTAAAATTGTCTGGCGGTACAACTTCAGTATTTAAAATTAATGTTGATGGCTCAGCGGCCACTGAAGTAGATAATATTGAGATTAATGCCAATGACAGTATTTATGTTTTTGTAGAAGTAAATGTAAATCCATCAAACGCGAATATGCCTTTTTTACTGCGCGATAGTATATTAATAGGCTACAACGGCAATCAAAAATATGTGCAGTTACAGGCTTACGGTCAAAATGCTGTCTTTTTGAACCAGGTAAAAATTACAGGAAAAGTATCATGGAACAACGCACTCCCGTATGTAATTCTGGGCGGTTTATTAGTAGATTCGAGCGCCACACTTACTATTCAACCCGGAACCCGGATATTTTTACATGCTAATGCTCCTTTTCTCGTTGATGGAACCTTAATCGTAAATGGAACAAAGCAAGATAGCGTCGTATTCAACGGAGACAGGCTCGATCCGGATTATAGTGTGCTGCCGGCAAGCTGGCCCGGTATTTATTTTAGTAGTAGTAGTAAAGATAATTTTCTAAAACATACTGTCATTAAAAATGCCTACCAGGGAGTAATAGCACAGGACCTTTCAGTAAATGCAAATCCAAAACTTACTTTGTCTCAATGTGTAATAGATAATATTTATGACGCAGGCGTGTTTGGAATTAATACAAATATTTATGCGGATAACTGCCTGATCACCAATTGTGGTAGCAATGTGTTACTGGCGCTTGGTGGCGATTACCGATTTGTTAACTGCACAGTTGCATCTTATAATAATTATTACGTCACCCATAAGAACCCGGTTCTTCAGGCATCAAATTTTGCCAAACAAGGCGCGCTCGTATTAACCGCAAACCTTAAAGCCTTTTTTCAAAATTGTATTTTTTGGGGCGATGATAGTAATGTGGATAGTGAAATTGTTATTACCATCCAAGGCACCAACCCTTTCCCTGTAAATTTTGATCATGTTCTTTATAAATCGCAGAATGATGTAGCTAATGCAGTATTTGATGCAAACTCAATAAAAAATATAGACCCTGCTTTTGATAGCATTGACGTATCGCACAGCTATTATAATTTTCATTTAAAAAATAATTCTCCGGCAATAAATAAAGGCGTTATCACAGCGTTTCCTCTTGATCTTGATGATAAACCACGAGATGCCAACCCCGATATTGGTTGTTATGAAAAATAATTACAAATGCTTTTTATAGGACTTTTCTTCTTTATAAAAAGTCATTATGAGTCTGCCTGGCTCTCGGAGAAGTTCTTCAATCAAAAAAGGAAAGTCATTTTTTGAATTTGTATCTTTACAAAAAAAATAAAATGAAAAAATTTATTGTTGCCTGCGCCGCTTTAATTCTTGCATCGTTTATTTTGCCATCTAAAAAAGATAATTTGATAAAAACGTCTATTTACCAGTTTAAAGTGGAAGGACTGAGTGGTGATAAGATTGATTTCTCTCAATTTAAAGGTAAAAAAATATTAATCGTAAATACCGCCTCAAAATGTGGGTTTACTCCGCAGTATGAATACCTAGAGAAATTGTACCAACAATATAAGGACAAGTTAGTGATAGTAGGTTTTCCGGCAAATAATTTTGGAAGCCAGGAACCGGGAACAAATGATGAGATTAAAGCATTCTGCACTAAAAATTATGGCGTTACTTTTCCTATGGCAGCCAAGGTATCTGTAAAAGGAGACGACATAGCACCTATATTTAAGTGGCTTACAAATAAAACAGAAAACGGCGTACTTGATGCCGACATCAAATGGAACTTCACTAAGTTTTTATTGGATGAGCATGGAAACCTGATCGCAAAATTCGACAGTAATGTTGGTCCAATGAGCGAAGACATTGTAAAATACTTGAAATAATTTCTGACACATCTCCCGACTTTTATTCGATTTTTTTCCTCTTTCAAGGGAAACCTTGTGGCTTATTAATTTACTATCATGCTGTTTGAAAATGTTATTGGCCAGGAAAATACCAAACAGCACCTGGTTGATCTTGTTCAACATAACAGGCTAAGTCATGCGCTTTTATTTTTGGGAAAAGAAGGCAGCGGAGCGCTTCCTATGGCTTTGGCTTTCGCCCAGTATATTGTTTGCAATTCAGAAAAGGATGATAAGGCAATCCAGGCAGGTTTATTTGAAGAAGAAATAATTGTTACGCCTGAAACTTCAACCATGTTGGATGCATGCGGCACTTGTCCTTCTTGCATTAAAGCCCAACAATACATCCACCCTGATATACATTTTTCCTTTCCTGTTATTCCAAAAAAATCAGGAACGCCGCCAGTGAGTAACGATTATATAAATGAGTGGCGGCAATTTATAACTTCAAACCCATATGGAAATATCTATGATTGGCTTCAATTTTTGGGGGCTGAAAATAAGCAAGGCAACATTACGGCAGAAGAGTGCAACCAGATAACGCATAAATTAAGTTTAAAAGCTTTTGAAAGCAGGTATAAAATATTAATCATGTGGATGCCCGAATATTTGGGCAAAGAAGGAAATAAGCTGCTAAAACTTATTGAAGAGCCACCGCCAGATACACTTTTTATTTTTGTTGCGGAAGACGAGAATTCGATTTTACAAACTATTTTATCTAGGACGCAATTAATTAAAATTCCGATATTAACCAACATTGAAATTGAAAGGTCTTTAATCAATTCTTTGGCTGCTTCCCCGGAGCGCGCTGCTCAAATTGCAGGAATCAGCGCAGGAAATTATCGCGAAGCGCTTTTGCTTTTGCAAAATGCAGAACAGGATTGGCAGGGCCTTGTAAGAGAATGGCTTAATGTCACTTTAAAAAATAATACTGCAGCGCAGCTCAAATGGATTGATGAAATAAGCCAGCTGGGGCGTGAAAAGCAGAAACAATTCATTCGCTATTTTATTCATCTGTTGGGCCAGGCGATACGAGTTCGGGTTATAGATAATATCAGTTCGCCGTCGTCAGATTGGCACATTCCTGAAAATGAAAAGGACTTTGCTTTGAGGTTAAATAAAATGTGTTCCATAGAAGCGCAGGAAGCAATTATCAACGAACTTGATAAAGCGATTTTCTATATCGAGCGCAATGCCCATGCAAAAATGTTGTTCCATGCACTCTCCATCAGGCTCTACCATATTATTAAGGATAATTCGCTAATTTTGGTGAATTGAGGAAAATGAATTTTTGCAGAAGTTTTATGAAAAAGAATTGAGTTGCCTTTCAGTGATATGCATTAACGTTTATTGTAACCGTAAATTATCTTTAAATAGTTTTACAAAATAAATCGCAAGAGTTATTTTCTCCACAACAGGTAAAATTATAAGAAAGATCTAATGCTTCAAAAGCTGTTAGCGCATCTACTTCACTTTCTTATTTAATTATTGATCACATTTTTTTTGAAATTGAAATATGAGTTGCACTAGTTGTAGTACAGGTAAACCCGGCGGTTGCAAAAGTAATGGTGGATGCAGTACCGGTGGATGTAACAGAATGAATGTTCACGATTGGCTTGCCAATCTTCCGTTTAGCGATCCTGATAGCAGTTGTAGAATTATTGAGGTTTCCTTTAACCAGGGAAGCCGGAAAGATTTTTACAGAAATAATTCGCTACAACCTTTCGATAAGGGAGAAATTATAACTGTTGAAGGTGTAAGCGGTTTTGATGTGGGCACGGTTAGTTTAACCGGCGAGTTGGTGCGGTTGCAATTAAAGAAACAGGGATTAAAGGAAGACAATCCGGAATTTAAAAGAATTTTAAGGCCGGCGACAGACAGTGACATTAATAAATGGAAAGAAACGAAAGCCCGTGAACACCAGGTTTTAATAAGAAGCAGGGCCGTGGCCAGGCAACTTAAGGTTGATCTTAAAATGGCTGAGGTTGAAATACAGGCCGATAGCAGGAAAGCAACATTTTTTTATATTGCGGATGATCGTGTAGATTTTCGTGAGCTTATAAAAATATATGCTTCTGAATTTAAGGTTAAAGTAGAAATGAAGCAAATCGGCGCCCGCCAGGAAGCTGGAAAAGTTGGTGGCATTGGAAGCTGTGGAAGAGAATTGTGTTGCAGCACATGGCTTACCGACTTTAAAAGTGTAAATACTAATGCCGCGCGTTACCAAAACCTTAGTATAAATCAAACAAAACTTAGCGGTCAGTGCGGGCGACTAAAATGTTGTCTCAACTACGAGTTAGATACCTATCTTGATGCATTGCAAAATTTTCCGGATGATGCGGAAATGATTGAGGTAGCAAAGGGCAGGGCATTTTTAATAAAGAAAGATATTTTTAGAAATCTGATGTGGTATTCCATGCCAGATAGCACCCGCCATTACCCGCTAACTATTGAAAGTGTAAAGAAAATAAAGGAGCAGAACCGCCAGGGGATTAAACCCGAAGCGCTGGAGACTGTGGAAATAGTAAGTGGAAAAGCAAAGGAACCAGAGCCGGAATTTGTAGATGTTG
>JBDTKB010000008.1:0-8428 GCA_039935555.1 Ginsengibacter sp.
CAAGTTATATAATTGCACTATCATCGCATTATCAAATCCAATATTTTAAAAACCAAATTAATCCTTATGAAAAAACTAAGTTCAATTTTTGTGCTTTTAATTACTATTCAGCTTTCTGCGCAAAACAAGATTCCGGTTTTAAAAATTTCCTCTTCCATAAAGCCTGACATTGAAAAAGTTGCGGGAGACTATTATGATCATTTTAATCATATAAAGGGAGAAGTAATTTCCGAAACTGTAAGTACCATTGAATACGCCAGCAAAATTTTACCATTAGGCGCATCAGAAAGTTCTATTACAGAAATAAAAAGTGTACGTAATAATTTTAGCTGGCAGGCTATTATGTTTACCACCGAAGATTATAAAAAAGCGGCGGAAAAATATAAACAGATCTATAACGAGCTTAATGGAGGCAATTATAATATGCATGAAAACAGGGTGTGGAGGTTTAAAGGATCATACGATTCCCCGGATGATGACCGTGCCTTTGCATCCAGCATACTTGAGCCAGATAAGAGTGAAAAATATCTGAGAAAACTTAAGATAGAAGTCGCGTTAAGCTACAATATCCCTGAGTGGACAGTAAAAGTTTTGATTTATGAAAAAGAGTCTGACGAAGATATAAGACCAACAGAAAAAAAAGAAGAATAGTTATTTATTCCTTTGTCGGGTATCCTTTTGCGATCCAATCTGTTTTAATATTTTGCGGTAAATCCAGCAAATGATAGTTAGTAAATTTCATATTTTTCAGCAACGCAATTGCCGGCCTTACGTCAGGGCAATGTTCATACGGACAACAGCCGCAATAAATTAAAATATTTGCGGTTTTAGGAAGCTTGCTTATTTGCTCGCGAAACTTGTCCATATTTTTTTCATATTTTACCATACCAATGTCGATAGAATTTGGAATGATAGCGCCGGGGCCGATGCTAAACATAATAGGAACATTTTTATTCGATTTTAAAGTTGCCGCCAGATCAGATGGCGCTGTAAGGTCTTTACTGGTCCAGTTTTCAGGGTTTTGTGCTGAAGAATTCTTGCAAGACATTGTTACTAAAACCAAGAAGAAATATATAATGAAACGTAATTTTTTCATGAATGTTTTTATTTAAAGGTAAGATTTGTAACTCAAGGAGTTTTTTACATAATCATCTTTAACAATAATCAAAGCACAAAATTTTCAATTCCTTTTGTGAAAAGGATCTATAAAAAATTCGTCAACCATTTTATTGAATTCATCTTTATGTTCTACCAAAGTTCCATGACCCGAATTAGGTACAATCCATAATTCAGCATTTGGAATATTTTGATAGATTACTGTGGTATGTTCAGTTTTAATTATATCATGGTCGCCGCCAATAATTAATGAAGGGCAATTGATTTCATGTAATTCAGATAAGGAAATATTTGGTTGAAGCCAATCAAGAAGAAATAATTTTTTATTATTTTTCTCCTGATCATTTGCAAGTTGATTATTTTCTAACGATTCGAAAGTGGCTTTGTCATCTTCCCAAACTGAGGAAATAATTGCGGAGGAATCGGGCCACAAATTGGCGCCCGTTGAAGCCAGCTTCATTACTTTTTCAGGATGCCGAATTGCGAGCAACAAAGCAACTATGCCTCCATCACTCCATCCTAAAACGTAAGCCGAATCAACGTTAAGCTTATTAAGCAGCGCCGCTTCATCATCGGCCATCATTTCAAAACTTAAGGAATCACCTTCATCTTTTGATTTACCCTGTGAACGGCTGTCGGCAACAATTACCCTATATTTTTTTGAGAAATAAGGAATGTTATTTTCAAAACTACTAATGCTGCCTCCGTTACCATGAATCATTAATAATGGCTTTCCGGTTCCGTATATTTCGCAGTACATTTTAATGCCGCGAATGTTATAATATTTTCCGGCCGCAGGATTGTTGCCATAAGCAATTTTTTCACCACGGCTAAAAGATAAAAAGCAAAAAAACAGAATTACGCAAATGCCGGTAATTAATATTTTCATTGCAAAAACTTTTACAAAAAAAATGAATTTAATAAAATCTACATTACTTAATTGGCCTGGTTCAATTTATTTTGAGCCTTACTAAACTTGCCAAACAGGTCAAGTTTGAATTGGATATTTCCGTCAGATCCTGGCCGTCCTCTAATATAAATACTGGTGCCGCCTTTTTTATCTGCACCTTTATTTTTGGGTATAAAATCCGAATCTCTTTTTTTAAGATTATTGAGTGGAACCTGTATGCTCATATCAGTTTTACCTTTCATGCTATAAATTCCTTCTACATACATCGATAGAACATTGGATTCAATTTCCATACGGTTAATTTTTATCTCATCATTCGCAATTTCCAGTTTGTCCTTCAATTCTGCAAAGCGGATATTTTGAAAATCCCTGTTTTTAAATATGAAAGTCTGCAACTTTTTAACCGGTTCAAAATTATTAAGCGCTCCGTTTGTAAGTGAAAAATCAACAACGCTTGTTACGCTGTTCGGATAGGCTTTTCCATCATCATCTATTGCAAGGGCCGCAACTATTTTTGCTTTGAGCTTGCCTTCTAAATTCTCAGCCTTTATTCCATCCTGCCCAAAATTATTGAATGATTCAAAAACCTTGCTCACATCAACATTATCCAGGGAAATATTTGCCTTAGCCTGGTGATAATTATCTTTTTGTAAAATTAAAGATCCATCAAGGTTTATATGTCCGCCTGCACTATTCATGCTCACATTATTTATTTTGTAATCATCTTGCATCAACATTACATCAGCTAACACGTTAGTGGCAAAAAATTTCCTGTATGATAAATTATCAGCATGAAGCTTAACGTGTAAGCTACCTTCATCCAATACATAATCAATGTTATTCATTTTATTTTTTTGAGATTTAATATGGCCGCTGCTTTTTCTTTTCTTAAGTAAATAAGTAAACGACGAAAGGTTTACAGAGGGAGTATAAATATTCCAATCAATGATCGCCTTGTTTGGTTCTGTATTCATTAGAGTCAGCAGATTTTTGGCTGCCCCGTTCATTACAAATTTTGTGTTGAGCACATTGCATTGCAGGTTTTGAATGTAAACATCGGAATTTTTAAATATCAACTGCCCCGACACATCCTTCATTTCTACACCTCTTGAGACATACAAAATATTTCCATTTTTAAAGGAAAGTTCTCCGTTCAAAAAAGAATTTGTGGTAGTATTTTTTTCAATTGGACCTTTATAAGTTACGTCTATCGTGCCTTCTCCATCCTGTAGTTGTATAGAGCTGCTTCCCAGCATATCATTTATTTTTTTTAGAGGAAAGCTTGACGCAAGATCGCAAGTCATTACAGGTTTAAATAAATTAAGAATTTCAATATTCCCTGATGAGATGGGAAAACCATTCCATGTAGCTGAAAAATTATTGATAATAATTTTCGAATTTGGATCACGCCTTGGCGCTCCAACAACTACTTCATCGGTGTAGTAACCTGTAAAGCTGGCATCATCAAATTTTAAAAAAGGTGTATTCAGACCGCTGTGCGTAACGTTCCATGTCACCAATATCAGCGGATCACCACCATTTAACGGTCCGGAAATTTTTGCATCCGCATCTAATTTTTTGTCCAGTGAAACAAGAGATAAGGCACTGTCTATTTTTGGTGGTAACAGCGTTTTTGCAAAATTGTAAAATATCTGGCGTGTATGAACATTGAGGCTGAATTGAGGCTCAGTACCGACGAGATCAAACCTTCCGGAAAGATTAAATGGTTGCGCGGCTATTTCAATATCGATGCTATCAAACTGTAATTGATTTACTTTTTTATCATACCTGAAATCAAAATTCCCATCAAATTTTTTTTCTTTCAAGAAACTGCCGTTGTCAGTTTTAAAGGCAAGATTGTGAATCAGTATATCGGATTTAGCTGAAAAAAAAGTGCTGCTGTTTCTTTCCTCAAGTTTGAGTTTAAGTTCATTAACATAAAAGTTGTATAAGTTTTCTTTTACACTGTCATTATCTATTATACTTACGTCTTTAAGAATTACAGATTTTAAATCATTTTTTGATTCGCTTCCTGTTCCCCCTGCTGTATCAGAAGCAGTTGATTTAGGTTTCATCAAATAGGTATTAGTGTAGCCGCTTGAATCGGTGTATAAATAAACCGCGCCTTTTTCAATTTTCAAACCGCTAAGCGCCGACTCCTTTCTTAAAAGGTTTATTACACCCAGTTCAATATAGACCCGCTCCGCAAGAAAAAAAGCATGGTGATGTTTAGCGTACATCGTATCAGTAACAGACACGTTATGAAGAACAACAGCAATTTTAGGAAAGGTGCTTAAAATGCTAAGGTCAACATCACCAATAGTTACATTACCATTTATTTTTTTTTCTATTCTCTCTGTAACCTCCTTAATAATTGAGCGCTTATTTATGGAAACGTAAGTGTAAAGAATAATATAGGCAACAATTAATAAACCTACAATGATTCCAACTGTCCTTAGGCTGTATTTGTAAAATCTGGTCAACAACTTGTCATTTAAGATTATGAATATAAATTATTTTTTTATCGGTTTTTTTTCATTTTCAAATAAAGATGTGAAAGTTTTTTGGAGTTAATTTGCCTATTTTTGACGCTCATCATTATAGAAAAAATGGCTACAACGAAACTTACGGTAAGAAGCAATGGATCGCTTAAATTGGAAGGTGATTTTGAAATTGTTGACAAAGATGGTAACATATATGGGTTAGGTAATCGGGAGGTGATCTCAATTTGCCGTTGTGGCCTATCTGCTAATAAGCCATTTTGCGATGGCTCTCATAAAGGACATTTTGAGCACGACGCAGTGGCCTTTGATCTACCAATAAAGCAATAAATTAATTTCCTGTACTATCTTTTTTTTCATTTTTTGCTTTCTTTTTGAAAAAACCCCGCAATAAAAAATTGTGTTGAGCCGCTTCCAGATCTTCATCCAATTTTTTAGAGGCGGATTGCAGATTTTGCAATGTCATTTTTAACTGGGTAGCTGTCTGCTGGTCATTAAGCATCATCCCAATTGGAGACTTCTTGTCGTTAAGTCCATTATTTAAAGTAGTGCCGGCTTTATCAAGGTTATTTATCACACTTTGTGAAGTAGTTGCAACCCCCTGCAATTGAGCAACTGTTGCTCTCAATTTCGTAAAAACCACTGTATCGGTCACCAGGTCGTTCGCCAGGTTTCCCTTGTCATTAAGTTTGGCGGTAAAGGCAGAAACATTTGACGATAATTTATCAAGATTTCTTGCGGCGTTGTGTAGTGTAATTATCACAGAATTTATCTGGTCAGCCATTGTTTCATCCGTCAATAATTTTCCAATAGAACCTTTGCCATCTACCAATCTTTTACTGATGGTTTTAAAATCGTTAGTAATCGCGTTCAGGTTATCATTATTTTTTGAAAGTGTGTTCATCATCTCATCGGTATTTAGCAATTTGTCATTTACGAGTACGTCTCCCGCCTCTATTTGCGCCGCTTTTGCGGTGCCGCCATAAATCTCAATTATTTTATTTCCGATAAGTCCGTCAGTACTTATTTTCGCTTTAGCGTCTTTACGTATGTATTGTACTGATTGGTCTTCCACATCGATATCTACTTCTACTTTTCCATTGCCGATTAAATTTACTCTTTTTATAGTGCCAACTTTTACGCCTGAAAACCACACATTGTTTCCCTTTTGTAATCCATTCACATTTTCAAAAAATGATTTTACTGTCACTTTATGTTCAAATGTTTTATGTTGGGAACCTAAAGTGAGTATGGTTATTATAAAAATTGCCAGGCCAAGGAAAACAAAAATCCCCACAATTATCGCCCTGGTGTTATTGGTAGATTTCATTGCTAATTGATAAAATTATATTTGTAAAAATTTTGAATCTTTTCATCCTTGTCTGCAAATACTTCGTCAAATGTACCTTGCTTTAGAAACTTCCCGTCAAAAAGCATAGCCAACTTATCACCTGTTGTTTTAGCGCAGGTAAGATCATGTGTAATAATTATAGAGCTCGTATGAAATTTTTCACGCACAAGGTTTATAAGATTGTTGATTTCAATGCTGGTAATAGGATCAAGCCCGGACGTTGGTTCATCGTATAACATAATTTCAGGCCGTAGAATTAATGTTCTGGCTATTCCAATTCTTTTTCTTTGGCCACCGGAAAGCTCCGAAGGCATTTGATTGATAGTTTGCAATAGCCCAACATCGTCTAATACGGATTCTATCTGCGCTGTAACTTCCTTTTTTGACAAATGGCGGGCATTTCTCACCAACGGAAATTCAAGATTTTCCCTTACCGTCATGCTATCATATAAAGCACTGTTTTGAAAAGAAAACCCAACTTTAAGCCGAAGCGCCTGCAATCCTTTGGCTTTTAAATGATCTACTTCTTCTCCCAGTACATTTACTTTGCCGCTATCCGGCTTTAGTAGGCCACAAATAATTTTAATTAAAACCGATTTACCGGAGCCTGAGCGCCCGAGCACCACAACATTCTCTTCTTTGGATACATCAAGATTAATTCCTTGCAGCACATGATTATTTCCAAAAGATTTATATAAGTCACAAATGGAAATAACTAATCCCCGCGGCACCGTATTATATTTTTCAATTTCCATTATGGTCTGAAGCTATTAGTTATTTGCACAATTAGAATTTCCTCAATAAAAATCAGGAACATTGAAAGAACTACAGACGCGTTTGCAGCTTTTCCTACGCCCTCAGTTCCGTTTGCCGCATTAAATCCTTTATAACAACCAACGATGCCAATTGTGAAACCATACACAATGCTTTTAAAGAACGAAGAAAAAATATCGAGAAACGAGATTTTATCAAAAGCCGCCTGGAAGAACGAAATAAAACTGGTGTTTTCATTTGCGTGAACGTTTAAAAAAGCACCCAGCATACCAACGCATCCGGTATAACACATCAGCATGGGAATCATTAGCGTGGTAGCCAATACCCTGCTAACCACCAAAAATTTAAAAGGGTTTATTGCTGATACTTCCATGGCATCTATTTGTTCCGTAACCTTCATAGAGCCCAGTTCGGCACTAATATTTGAGCCTACTTTTCCCGCACAAATCAGTGCAGTAACCAATGGAGCCAGTGCTCTTACAATTGCAATAGCAACGAGTGATGGCAACCAGGAGCTGGCGCCAAACTCCGATAGTGACGGCCGGGACTGTTTGGTAAAAACAAGGCCGGTTATAAAACCGGTTAGTGTAATTAGAGGTAGTGATTTATAACCGACTTCGTAACATTGGCGTAAAATCTCCTTAAATTCATAAGGTGGCTTAAGCACTTCTTTAAAAAAACGGATAACAAATTGTGTCGCATTGTTTAGATCAAAGAAAAAACCGTCAAATTTTTTCGATATTAAATATTCCCTGGATTTCTTAAGACTCATAAATTAAATGCTTCATTACTTTCAAAATTATCTAAATTTTCCCCAGGTCATTTGCCACCTGTACAAAGATGGGTATAAAGATGAACATGTGATGAGACTCAACCAAAGATTATTCCATTTACTGAATTAAACAAGTAGAGATAACAAAAGGTTCGCAAAAAAGCCCCGCGTCAGCGAGGCTCTTTTCTTGTAGAAGTAGAGGATAATTAATTATTGGAAGCTTTGTTATTGCCTATTTTCATCATGTCTTTGAGTTCTGTTCCAACTTCCAGACCTTGATTTTATTAAACGTATCTGTACATTTCTTTCACGTTCGGCGTTTCTTATAGCCACTTTTTTTTGATGGCGCCTGAGCCTGTAATCATTTTGAATGGCACGAACTTTAAAATCAAAATTCCGGTTAATCCCTGCTATTTGAAACTCTTTATTTCTTTCAGGATTATAACCTTTATCGTAATTATTTCTTTGGTTATAAACATAGCGATCGTCACGATCACGTTGACGATGATTATCCTGTGCAAAGGATGTTGCAAAAATTCCTACAGAGAATAAAAGTGCGATAATTTTTTTCATAGTTCTAAGTTTAAGTTTATTAAAAAATGATATTGTAGGTGAGACTTCGTTTTAATGATAAAGTAAAAGAAGAAAATGTTAATATACCCCGTTAATAAACGTAACGGCGTAGACGCAGTTATAAAATAATGAATCATTAATACAACGGGCAAAACATCCTTAAACTAAAGATTTAAAATAAAAAAAAACCTGTTTGGGCTTTTATTTTTATGTGGTTTAGTGAAGATTAGTGTTTATTATTTGCGTTCTTTTTTTCATGGATTTTATATGCAGAATTATACTTGTTTTCAAATTTCGAATTTACCTCCTGAATCTTATTATTTCTTTCCCACCTGGCATCCTGTACCATCATTCTCTTTTGACGTGAACTTATGTTACGGCTTCCCTGGATAGATTTTACCTTGTAATTAAATTCATAATTTATTTTTTCA
>JBDTKB010000009.1:0-6408 GCA_039935555.1 Ginsengibacter sp.
TGCAAGCAAAAAATATGTAGGGCTTCATGAAAATTAATTATCTATTTGAAGCTTTTATTTATAAAAACTATGGGTGTAATTTACCGAAATTGAAAGGCTTTTACAAATAATGAATAATGTTTAACAGGACGAGACTGGAAATAGACGCTGACCTTGGTCCGTTATAATAGTGCGATTTGTTGAAAAAAAATTAGCGTGAGTTTGATGCACGGTCCGACCCGAAACTTTTAACAAAAATTAAGTTTTGAACCTATAAACTGGAGCAGAATTCTGTTTATACTATTTTGTACAAACGGCGAAACTTCTTATCTTTGCAGGCGTAATTATTGCAATTCGTACAAAAATTAAGTATTAATGAAAGAAGAATTAGATGTGCTGGAGCAAACGGTAGCGAGTGATTATAAATATGGATTTGTTACGGAAATAGATACTGATGTTGTCGCCAAGGGGTTGAATGAAGACGTTATCCGGTTAATTTCATTAAAAAAGAACGAACCGGAATGGATGTTGACCTGGCGCCTGAAAGCTTTTGCACATTGGCTGAAAATGGAAGAGCCAACCTGGCCCAATGTTTATTATCCCCCGATTAATTACCAGGAAGTAATTTATTATGCCGCGCCAAAGAAAAAGAAGAAATTAGGGAGTCTTGATGAGGTGGATCCGGAATTGCTGAAAACCTTCGAGAAATTAGGCATCTCTCTTAATGAACAAAAGCGTCTTTCCGGAGTTGCGGTGGATGTCGTAATGGATAGCGTTTCAGTCGCAACATCATTTAAAGAGCAGCTTTCTGAGATTGGTGTTATTTTTTGTTCCATGAGTGAGGCTATACAGAAACACCCGGAACTGGTTAAAAAATATATGGGATCGGTTGTTCCAATGACAGATAATTATTTTGCCGCATTAAATTCTGCCGTATTTACTGATGGTTCGTTTTGCTTCATTCCAAAAGGTGTTCGTTGCCCCATGGAATTATCTACTTATTTCCGAATTAATACAGAAAACTCCGGGCAGTTTGAGCGTACACTTATTGTTGCAGAAGACGAAGCCTATGTGAGTTATTTGGAAGGTTGTACGGCGCCGATGCGCGATGAAAATCAATTGCATGCGGCTGTTGTGGAATTGGTTGCAATGGAACGATCAGAAATAAAATATTCGACTGTACAAAACTGGTATCCCGGTGATGAAAATGGCAAAGGTGGCATTTATAATTTTGTAACCAAAAGAGGTATGTGCCAGGGAAATCATTCTAAAATATCATGGACGCAGGTAGAAACCGGCTCTGCTATTACCTGGAAATATCCTAGTGTGATTCTAAAAGGAGACCATTCAATTGGTGAATTTTATTCCGTGGCATTAACCAATCATATGCAGCAGGCTGATACAGGAACCAAGATGATTCATATTGGAAAAAATACAAAAAGCAGGATTGTTTCCAAAGGGATTTCCGCCGGCAAAAGTCAGAACAGTTATCGAGGTTTAGTAAGAGCTGGTAAAAATGCTTTGAACGCGCGGAACTACTCGCAATGTGACTCTTTATTACTTGGCGATAAGTGTGGCGCTCATACATTTCCCTATATCGAATCAAAAAATAAAACGGCAATTATAGAACATGAGGCCACCACTTCAAAAATAGGCGAAGACCAGCTTTTTTATTGCAGGCAGCGTGGCATAGACGCAGAAACCGCGGTGGCACTAATTGTTACGGGTTTTGCAAAAGAAGTTATGAACCAATTGCCCATGGAGTTCGCTGTTGAAGCGCAAAAGTTACTGGCCATTAGCTTGGAAGGGAGCGTCGGTTAATTAAAAAATCATTTATAAAATATATTAAAAGCGACATGTTATCAATTAAGAATATTCACGCATCTATTGAAGGAAAGCAAATTTTGAAGGGAATTAATTTTGAGATAAAAGCCGGAGAAGTGCATGCTATTATGGGCCCGAACGGTTCCGGCAAAAGTACCTTAGCATCTGTACTGGCAGGCAGGGAAGAATATGAAGTAACCGAAGGTTCTATTACGTTTCTTGGAAAAGATATGCTGGAAATGTCGCCGGAGGACAGAGCGCGTGAAGGCTTGTTTCTTGCGTTTCAGTATCCTGTTGAAATTCCGGGAGTTAGCACCACTAACTTCATTAAAACTGCTTTGAATGAGAAGCGTAAATATCATGGCCAGGAGCCATTAGATGCTGCTTCTTTTTTAAAAATAATGAAAGAGAAAATGAAATTGGTAGAGATCGATAAATCGTTACTAACGCGCTCCATAAACGAAGGATTTTCAGGTGGAGAGAAAAAAAGGAATGAAATTTTTCAAATGGCGATGTTGGAGCCAAAACTTGCAATATTGGATGAAACAGATTCAGGTCTCGATATTGACGCACTGCGAATTGTTGCCAATGGAGTAAACAAATTGCGGAATGAAAATCGGGCGATAATAGTAATTACACATTATCAAAGATTGCTCGATTATTTGCAGCCGGACTTTGTTCATGTACTGGTAAATGGCCGCATCGTAAAATCTGGTACTAAGGAGCTCGCACTTGAATTGGAAGAGAAAGGATATGATTTTATCAAAGACGAAATAAGCCTGGCAGCCGCTTTGTAAGCTGTTATCAAAAAAGAAAAAATGGATACAGTTTATACGAATTATTTTGAAGAAAAATTTGAGGAATTGCAGGCTGCAAACGGGGGAAATTTCATAGGTGATATAAGGAAAGAAGGTTTTAAAAGTTTTAATAAAGCAGGTCTTCCTACAACCCGCAATGAGGAGTGGAAATATACGGGCCCCGGCATCAGTAACCTGTTCAAGAAAGAATATCATTTGGTGGAAGATGAACCGGAAAACAGCATTTCCATTTCCGATATTAATTTGAAGAGGTTACCAGGTTCTAAAAATGCTGACGAACTTATTTTTGTAAACGGAAAATATAATGAAGGCCTTTCAACCATTCGCTCTTCTGAAAATGAATTGATTGTCTTGCCTTTGGAGAAAGCTGCTGAAGGAGCTTATGAGGAAATAATAAATGAGCATCTGGATAAAAGCAGTCTCGTTATTAAAGATGGAATTCATGCTTTAAATACTTCTTTTATTTATGGCGGTGTTTTTATTTATGTAAAGAAAAAGCAAGTTTTAGATCATCCCGTGTATGTATATCATTTTTCTGATGCCAGGGAAAATCACACATTGAGTCAACCGAGGAGTTTAGTTTATGTAGATGAAAGTGCGAAGCTGCAATTGGTGGAAACGTTTGTAACCATCGGTACTATGGATAGCTTTACTAACGGTGTAATGGAGGTTGTCGTAAACACAAATGCCATTGTTGAATATTATAAAGTTCAGAATGATATTGTTAATGCAAGCCAGGTAAGCACCACGCATATTCGCCAAATTGGAAAATGTTATTTACACGCGGTGACAATTTCTTTAAACGGCGATGTGATAAGAAATAACATGAATCTTTTAATGGAGGAAGCAGGCAATGAAGCGCACCTGTATGGTTTGTATTTATTGAAAGGGAAAACTCATGTTGACAATCATACGCTGGTAGACAATAAAAAACCAAATTGTTTCAGTAATGAATTTTATAAAGGAATTTTGGATGACAGTGCAACAGGCGTTTTTAGTGGAAAAATATTTGTGAGGCCAGATGCACAAAAAACAAATGCGTATCAGTCTAATAAAAATATTTTATTATCAGATAATGCAACAATCAATACCAAGCCGCAATTAGAAATTTTTGCCGATGATGTGAAATGTTCGCATGGCTGTACCATTGGGCAACTGGATGAAGAAGCATTATTCTATTTGAGAACAAGAGGTATTTCTAAAGAGCATGCGCAGTCGATGTTGCTAAAAGCCTTTGCAGAAGATATTGTATCACAAATAAAACTTATTCCTTTACGCAATTATGTTGAGGAATTGATTGTTGATCGCTTAGCAGTAAATTAAAATGGAAACATTAACTACCATACAATCTTCGTTTGACGTGCAAAGTATTAGGAAGTCTTTTCCGATACTTAAACGTGAATTGAATGATAAATTATTGGTCTATCTTGATAACGCGGCAACGTCGCAAAAGCCACAGGTTGTAATTGATGCGTTGACTAAATATTATTCACACTACAACGCAAATATTCATCGCGGCATTCATACATTAGCCGAAGAAGCTACGGCTGCTTATGAATCAACACGGGTTACAGTTCGCAGGTTCATAAATGCTGCGCTTCCGGAGGAAATAATTTTTACAAGAGGAGCAACCGAAGGAATAAATTTAGTTGCCTATACATGGGGAAGGCAAAACATTCATGCCGGTGATGAAATTATTATTTCAGGAATGGAACATCATTCAAACATAGTTCCCTGGCAAATTCTTTGTGAAGAAAAGAAGTCAGTATTAAAAATTATTCCTGTTAACGATATCGGTGAATTAGATATGGAGGCTTATAAAAAATTGCTTTCATCAAAGACAAAATTGGTTTCGGTTGTTCATGTGTCTAATTCTTTAGGCACCATAAATCCTGTAAAAGAAATTATTGATGGCGCTCATAAAGTTGGTGCGGTTGTATTAGTTGATGGCGCTCAATCTACGGTTCATTTAGATATTGATGTGCAGGAGATGGATTGTGATTTTTTTGTTTTCTCCGGGCATAAAGTTTATGGACCAACTGGTGTTGGCGTATTGTATGGTAAAAAAGAAATCCTGGAAGTAATGCCCGTTTTTATGGGTGGTGGCGAAATGATTAAGGAGGTTACTTTTGAAAAAACAACGTATAATGATTTGCCTTATAAATACGAAGCAGGCACACCAAATATTGCTGATACTGTTGCTTTAAAATCTGCTTTAGATTTTATAAATGAAATTGGTAAAGAAGCTGTAAGAAAGCATGAGAATGAATTATTAGCGTATGCAACCAATCAAATGGAGAAAATTCCCGGCTTGAAGATCATTGGTACTGCAAAAGAAAAAGTAAGCGTTATTTCTTTCATCATCGATAAAATTCATCCGCAGGATTTAGGTGTTTTACTGGATAACCAGGGGATCGCCGTGCGCACAGGCCATCATTGTACGCAACCGTTAATGGATCGTTTTGGAATTCCCGGAACAGTGCGGGCTTCATTTGCAATGTATAATACGAAAGAAGAAATTGACAAACTTATAGTGGGTTTGCAAAAAGCTGTTAAAATGCTTTTATAAGATGAGAGAATCTAAAACAATAAAACAAACAGAGGAGGAAATTATTGAAGATTTTTCTCTGTTTGATACGTGGGAAGAAAAATATGAATACATCATTGATCTTGGAAAAAAATTGCCTGCGTTGGAAGATAAATATAAGGTTGCCGAGAACATTATAAAAGGTTGCCAATCCTCTGTGTGGCTGGCTACGGAATTTAGAGAGGGGAAAATATTTTTTAAAGCAGACAGTGATGCCGTAATTGTAAAGGGTTTAGTGAGCATGCTCATTTCCGTTTTATCTGGTCATACTCCGGAAGAAATTCTTGGTGCTAAATTGGATTTTATTCGTGAGATTGGAATGATGAATCATTTGGCGCAAACGCGCTCTAACGGTTTGCTTGCGATGATAAAACAAATGAAAAATTATGCATTGGTATATCAATCTGCTAGTGAAACTGAAAAAATAAGTTGATCATGGATGAAGAAGCATTAAAGCAAAAGGTGATTGATTGTTTGCAAACAATTTTTGACCCGGAAATTCCGGTGAGCATTTATGAATTGGGTCTTATATATGAGGTGTCCATTTTGCCGATCAATAATGTGCAAATTGTGATGACGCTCACGGCGCCAAGTTGCCCGTCGGCACAGGAAATTCCGATCGAGGTAGATCAGAAAGTGAGGATGATTGAAGGTGTGAATGATGTACACGTTTCGGTAGTGTGGGATCCGCCGTGGGACAAAAGCATGATGAGCGAGGCAGCAACTTTGGAATTAGGATTTATGTAAAAAATTAAAACAAATAATAATTAAAATATAAAATATGGCACAGATAAGCTTGAATTCACTAATGAACAAATCACTTTCACCAAGTTATAGCGAAGAAATTGCAGCTCCTTTTAGGCAGGAATTAATTGAAGCAGGTTTTCAACAATTGATGACACCGGAAGACGTTGAAAAAGCTTTGAATAAAAAAGATGGCAAGATCACTTTAGCCGTATTGAACTCCGTTTGCGGTTGTGCGGCAAGAGCAGCACGGCCTGGCGTTCTTCTGTCACTTTTTAACGAAGTGGTTCCTGATAATTTGGTTACCATTTTTGCGGGCATGGAAAAAGAAGCAGTAAATTATTTTCGCCAGGAGTTCCTTTTGGGTGTTACGCCCACGTCGCCAAATATTGCATTATTTAAAGACGGTGAGTTAATTGAAATTTTACAAAGGCACCAGATAGAAGGAAAATCTGC
>JBDTKB010000010.1:0-17440 GCA_039935555.1 Ginsengibacter sp.
ATCGGTCAAAGTTTTTTCTTTATCGGAAAAAGTGAAACTTAACGCCATGGATTTTTTATCTCCTCCTAATTTTTCACTCTCAAATAAATCAAATAATTTAAAATCTATAAGTCTGGATATATGCAAAGAGTTTACCAAATCTTCTAAAGACTGATATGAAATCGATTTATCTACAATTATTGAGAGATCTCTTTCTACCTGCGGGAACCTCACAATTTCTTTAAATTGTATCTCCTCTTTTGAAATTGAAAGTATTTTTTGCCAGTTTATGTAGAGATAAAAAACAGGCTGCTTTATAGAAAATTTATCTAAAAAAGTCCTTTTGATGTTGCCGGCTTCTGCAAGTTGTATTCCATCTAAAGATGCAACAATATAATCTTCAAGATGATCATTCTTTTTGGAAGAAAATCTATAATTTTTTAAAGCGCCAATATTGAAAATTGTTTCGCAAATACCTTTTACATAAAAGATGTCTATTTTTTCCTGGTGCTTTTTCCAGCCCTGCTGCCTTTTATTTCCTGTAAAATATAACGCGAGACTTTCGGTTTCAAAATAGTTGCCTGGTTCGACCGATGAATATATTTTTCCAAATTCAAATAAAAAAAGATCTGAATTTTTCCTGTTGATATTATACGAAATACTTTCTAAACCCGTTGGCATCATTGATGGCCGCATTACATCAAGATCTTCGCTAAGGCTATTGATAATTTTTACAGTTTCAGCGAGTTCGGGCTTTTCAAAATATTTGCTGTTTGTGATGGAATTCGTGAAAATTTCAGAAAATCCATTTCCCACTAACCAACCTGAAACCTTTTCTTTTATAGAAGCAGCTACAGCTCCGGTTTCAATAGCGGGAGACATTTTAATGGTGGCGGGTATTTCAATATTATCCAGGCCATCTATTCTCATAATTTCTTCAATTAAATCAGCCGGAATAGAAATATCAGGATTACTAAATGGCGCGGCAACCCTTATCTCATCGATATCATCTTTAAGAACCGAAAAATTCAGGCTTTTTAAAATGCTTTTTACAGTCGTCTGGTGATAATTTTTTCCGCTAATTTTTTTCAGGTAGTGGCTGTTTAATGAAATTTCATTCTGAATTTTCGGCACGGGATAAACATCAACAATGTCTGAAGAAATCTGTCCTCCGCAAATTTCTTTAACCAGCAAAGCGGCTCTTTTTAGAACATTTATTGTGTTGCTAATATCAACTCCTTTTTCAAAGCGAATTGCTGCTTCGGTCCTTAAGCCATGCCTGAAAGAAGTCTTTCTGATATAAAGCGGATTAAACCACGCGCTTTCCAGGAAAATATTTGTGGTGCTTTCAGTAACGCCGCTTTTTAAGCCGCCAAAAACTCCTCCGAAACACATAGGTTCCCCATTGCCATTACAAATCATTATGTCTTCGCTGTTTAACGACCTGACTTTTTCATCCAACGTGGTAAATGGTGTTCCCGCAGGAAGGGTTTTCACAATAATTTTATCTCCCGTTATTTGATCGGCATCAAAAGAATGTAGTGGCTGGCCGGTTTCATGAAGAATAAAATTGGTAATGTCAACAATATTACTAATGGGCCTTATACCAATACTTTTGAGCCGGTTCTTCAGCCAAACGGGTGATGGAGCCACTTTAATTCCTGAAATACTTATGCCGGCATATCTCGGGCACGCGTCTTTATCTTCAATTGAAACGGAAATATTTCCGGAAAGATTATCAGCATTGAAGCTATTCTTGAATGGCGAAATAGCTTTTATATCTGTATTATTATGATGACTGGTGTAGGCACAAACGTCCTTTGCTACTCCCATATGGCTCATGGCATCCATACGATTTGGCGTAAGACCAATTTCCAAAACCCAATCAAAATATGGCTTATAATATGCCGCTGCCGCACTGCCTGTCTCGATTTCATTTTCCAAAACTATTATCCCTGCATGGCTTTCACCAATTCCAATTTCATCCTCAGCGCACAACATTCCATTACTTTCGACACCCCGTATTTTAGCCTTTTTTATGGTAAAAGCTTCTCCTGATTTTGGATAAAGCGTCGTTCCCACAGGAGCGATGATAACCTTTTGACCAGCAGCCACATTTGGGGCGCCGCAAACTATTTGTAGAATTTCGCCCTGCCCATTATCAACCGTTGTAACTTTTAATTTGTCCGCATCAGGATGTTTTTCGCAGGTTAAAACTTTCCCTATAATCAAACCTTCAAGCGAATTTTTTACCTCTTCAAATTTTTCCAGGCTCTCGACTTCAAGGCCAACGGACGTTAAAATGGTAGAAAGCATTTGTGGGCTATCCATCATTTTTGAAACAAATAATTTTTCGGGTAAGTAATCTTTAAGCCAATTGTAGCTAATCTTCATGTATTTTTTTAAAAAATGATAATCTTTTTATTTTTTGGAATATCAAAAATAAGAAAGATGCGGCTAAGAAACCGGCGCTTAATTTTTAAACGCTTTTCCAGCAAAGGTTTCGAAGCAAATCGTGTTTTTTTTGACTAACATTCTTAAAATTTTCGACTTTATGCTTAAGTAATTTTTCTGTAATATGATAGAAAAATCGCCAAATATTTTCTACACACTGATGTGTGCATTAATCCAGTCAAATAACTAAAAAAAAATTTAATTTGTGAAGAACATGGGATTTTTTGTTGGTAACCAATGTTTTTTTGGGATTATAATGTGAATTATGGTGGTATAAATATAAGGGCTTAACAATTTCTTTAAATAGCTTTTTGTACTTTAACTTAGCCGCCCCACATTATATTTTATAAATTTTGACATAATTGTAAAAAGCGTTTACGTAAAAAATGGATCTTACTAATCTAAATAAAGAAAGAATATCGAGAAGGAAAAGTGGCTCAATGGAAATGGGAACGATGATGTTTGGAAAAGTTCCCCCACAGGCAAAAGACCTGGAAGAAGCCGTGCTTGGAGCAATAATGCTTGAAAAAAATGCATTTGACGTTGTAATCGAAATACTAAAACCAGAATGTTTTTACGTAGAAGCGAATCAGCGAATTTTTAGGGCAATGCAGGGTTTACAACAGAAGAATTCACCCATTGACTTGCTTACCGTTGTGGAAGAATTAAAATTCCGGGAAGAACTTGACCTTACCGGAGGTCCGTTTTATGTAACTAAACTTACCAACTCGGTTGTTTCTTCCGCAAATATTGAAGCACATGCCAGAATTGTTTTGCAAAAATTCATTCAAAGGGAACTTATAAGGATTAGCGGCGAAATAATCGGTGATGCCTACGAAGATAGTACTGATGTATTCGACCTTTTGGATGATGCCGAAACGAAGCTTTTTGAAATTACCAATAATCACCTTCGAAAAGATTATGCAAGCATTGATACCGTTTTAGTAAAAACCATACAGCGCATTGAAGACCTCCGCACGCGGCAGGATGAAATTACCGGGGTACCTACCGGGTTCAACCTTCTTGATCATATCACGTATGGGTGGCAACCATCTGATCTCATCGTTCTGGCTGCACGTCCATCGGTGGGAAAGACAGCATTTGCACTGAACCTCGCGCGCAATGCGGCTTTGCATCCTACTAAACCGACAACAGTTGGCTTTTTTTCGCTTGAAATGAGTGCTGGTCAACTCGTTCAAAGAATCCTGAGTGCAGAGAGCGAAATATGGCTGGAAAAAATTGCAAGAGGCCGCCTGGAAGAACATGAAATGAAGCAATTGTACAAAAAAGGAATTGAGCGCCTTGCATCGGCACCAATCCATATTGATGATTCCGCCGCGTTGAATATTTTTGAATTAAGAGCGAAGTGTCGCAGGCTAAAAAATAAGCATAACGTCGGCCTGATTATAATTGATTATTTGCAGTTGATGAGTGGCTCCAGCGAAAACCGTAACAGCAATCGGGAACAGGAAATTAGCCGGATTTCCAGAGATTTAAAAGGCCTGGCAAAGGAATTACAAATCCCGATAATTGCGCTAAGCCAATTAAGCAGGGAAGTTGAAAAGAGGAAAGAAGGTAATAAAATGCCTCAATTGAGCGACCTTAGGGAATCAGGCGCGATTGAGCAGGATGCTGACATGGTTATGTTTTTATACAGGCCGGAATATTACGACATCACTTCAAACGAGCTCGGGGAAAGTAATAAAGGCGAAACCCATGTTCGAATTGCAAAGCATAGAAATGGCCAACTCGAAACCATCAAATTGAAAGCGTTACTTCATATACAAAAATTTGTAGAAGATGATGGCGACGATTTCAACAAAGCACTGCCGCAAGGTGGCAGTTGGAAACCTGTAAAAGATATCGATGGCGGCGGGGCAAAACTATATATACAAAAAGGAAGTAAAATGAATGATGGTGAATTTGACGAGGAAACACCTTTTTAAACTTCTTTACCTTACCGGAAGCGCTACAACGCCGTAAATAATGCAGTTACCATATTTTTTCGAAGAAAGCTTGCCCGTTTCTGAAAGGTTTTTCATGAGCGAAGAGAGCTCCAGGCATATTGTTCAGGTGCTTCGAATGAAGATAAATGAACAATTGACTATTACTAACGGTAACGGCAAGGTGCTTACTGCAACACTTATTACATCAGACAAAAAATCTGCGGAGGTTAAAATTATTTCCAGTTATCTATTGCCCGCCACAAAACCAAAAATAAGCATTGCAATTTCTCTTATCAAAAACGCGAATCGGTTTGAGTGGTTTTTAGAAAAGGCAACAGAAATTGGCGTAAACGAAATTATACCTTTAATAAGCGGGCGAACAGAAAAACAACATTTCAGGCTTGACAGGATGAAGAAAATAATTGTGAGTGCGATGCTTCAATCGCAACAAACCTGGTTGCCGTTATTAAATGAACCAGTAAAATATGCCGACTTTGTAAATACCTTTTTGTGCGAAAATAAATTCATTGCGCATTGTGAAGAGCAGGATCAAAAAAGGCCGTTAAGAGATGAAAAATATTTGCCGGGTGATGGAATAATTCTCATTGGACCTGAAGGAGACTTTACAAAACCTGAAATTGATTTGGCCTTGCAAAATAACTACAAGGCGGTAAGTCTTGGCGAGACCAGGCTAAGAACAGAAACCGCAGCCATTGTGGCTGCGGTTTTGCTTTTAAATCGAAAAATGTAGTATTTTTTGAGAGAGCTATTATTCCTGAACAACAAGCCTGAAGCCATTTCCATGAATATTAACTATTTCAATAGAAGAATCATTTTTTAAATATTTGCGCAATTTGGCAATGTACACATCCATGCTGCGGCCATTAAAATAAGTATCGCTGCCCCATATTTTTTTAAGAGCAGTCTCTCTTGGCAACAAATCATTTTTATATTCGCAAAGCATTTTCAACAATTCATTTTCCTTTGGGGATAGCGTTTGTACATCTTTTCCAACTCCCAACTGCCTAAGCCTTGGATTAAAATGATATTGCCCCAGGTCGTACTCGGCGTTTGCTTCTTCACGGTGCAACTCTTCGTTGCGTTTTAAAATAGCTTTTATTTTATGCAACAATACGTCGCTGTCAAAGGGCTTGGTAATATAATCATCAGCGCCAAGTTTATAACCCCTGATAATATCATCCTTCATCGTTTTTGCAGATAAGAAAAACAATGGCATATCCGGATCAACATTCCTTATTTCTTCAGCAACTGTGAAGCCGTCCATATTGGGCATCATTACATCAAGCAGACATATATCAAACTTTTCACGCTGAAAAGCCGCAAGACCAAGTCTTCCATCTCTTTCAAGAACTACATCATAATCATTAAGCTCAAGGTAATTTTTCAAGACCATTCCAAGATTTGGATCATCTTCACAAATTAGAATTTTAGGTTTTTTATTCTCCATTTTTTTTTTTATTTATTGTTAATAAAGATATTTAGTTTTTATTAAACGGGTTTACATATTTATAATTGGACTGCTATTTACGGTAAATAGATTATTAAAAAAGTTAAAACAATCATATCATTAATCATTCCGAGGCTGTAACTTTCAAAAAAAATAAGGTGAATAATAAAGAAGCGTTCATTTCAGCAATAAAAAGTGGCTATTCATTTAAAGGCGAATCTATTAAAATTGGTTCAGCTATCCTTGAAGGTGAGGTAATACCCGAAGCGGAAATTTTCCTTCCTCTTAAAACGATGAACAGGCATGGGCTGGTAGCTGGAGCAACAGGTACCGGGAAAACAAAATCATTTCAAATGATTGCTGAAGGATTAAGCGACGCAAGTGTGCCGGTGCTTCTCATGGATATAAAGGGAGACCTGAGTGGAATAGCTGCTTCCGGCGTGTTAAATGATAAAATTGCTGAAAGGTACCAAACCCTGAAAATGAATTATCAGCCCCAGGCTTACCCGGTCGACCTCCTCACATTAAGTACCCAAAAAGGGGTGAGATTAAGAGCAACCGTTTCTGAATTCGGGCCGATCCTTCTTACAAAAATATTAGGGCTAAACGATACACAAGGTGGTGTGGTAGCCATGATATTTAAGTATTGTGACGACAATAAACTCCCGTTGCTGGATCTAAAGGATTTTGTAAAAGTTTTGCAGTATGTTGGAAACGAGGGTAAAAGTGAACTCCAGGCAACATATGGAAATATTTCAACAACATCCACCGGTACCATTTTGCGCAAAGTGATAGAATTGCAGCAACAAGGAGCCGATGTTTTTTTTGGAGAAAAAAGCTTTGAAGTAGACGATTTAATGCGACTAAGCGATGATGGACGGGGAATGATTAGCGTATTAAGAGTAACGGATATACAGGATAAGCCTAAACTTTTCTCAACCTTTATGTTACAAATGTTGGCTGAACTGTATGCGGTTTGCCCTGAAGAAGGTGACCTTGATAAACCAAAACTCATCATATTTATTGATGAAGCACATCTTATTTTTCAGGAAGCAAGCAAGGCTTTACTTGAGGAAATTGATACAATTATTAAGCTGATAAGGTCCAAAGGAATCGGCATTTATTTTTGTACTCAAAATCCCATGGATGTTCCGGCAAGCGTGTTAGGGCAATTGGGGTTAAAAATTCAGCATGCACTAAGAGCCTTCACTGCGGCGGACCGGGCTGTTATAAAACAAACGGCTCAAAATTACCCAGAGACGACGTTTTACAAAACTGAAGACCTCATTACTCAAATGGGAATTGGGGAGGCGCTGGTAACCATACTCAATGAAAAAGGAATTCCTACGCCGTTAGCCCAAGTTATGATGTTTACACCAAAAAGTAGGATGGATATTTTAACACCAGCTGAGATTGATTCGATCGTAAACAGCTCCAAGCTTGTTGCTAAATATAATCAGGTAATAGATAGCGACAGCGCTTATGAAATGCTGACGGCAAAATTAAACGAAGCGGCAGCTAACAACGTTACGGCACCAGCCGCTGTGGGCAAAGCGGCAAAGCCGGAAGAAAGCACCTTTGAAAAAATTGCCAATAACAGCATTGTAAAAAGTGTGATGCGGACTGCCGGAAATACAATTGTTAGAAGTTTGCTGGGCTCATTAGGTCTTGGAGGGCGCAGCAGAAGTTCCACTAAAAGCTGGTTTTAATTCAGCTATATTTTCGAAATTAAGTTTGTGAAGCTTAAGTAAATATGTGCTCGAAATGCTGCATAGGAAGTATGTATTATTTACATATTGTCCTATTACTCAATAAAATCAACCATTCAATAAATCATACTACGATATTATCCTATAAACCCCTGATTTGCATAAAATCGCTCAAAAAATATTGCTTTATAGAAATATCCATGCTATCTTCGTCTCGGTTTTTCATAGGATATTGGATTTTAAAGCGGGACTAGATTTCTATCTTGGTCCCTTTTTTTTATATAGAAACTACCCTTTAATAATAAATTCCTTCCTTTTTTCTTGCACAATCAAAATATTGGTTATACATTCGTCTTGGTTTTTCATAGGATATTGGATTTTAAAGCGGGACTAGATTTTTATCTTGGTCCCTTTTTTTTTAGAATACATCAGTCTTCAACTTTATAAATCCTTCATCCGTAATTGATACCCGGCTTTCTTCCTGTAAAAAATTCAATATTTTCCTGACCTTTTTTTCATCATGATCGTGAAGTTTATTGAGTAATTGTTTTAGATTTAATGAATTCTCCATCAAGGCCTTTTGAATCACTTGCCTGATATTTTCAAATTCCGCAATCGAAATAGCAGCTGGCTTTTCACGAAGGCAGTTATCGCAAACGCCACAGCGCCTTAGTTTTAAATTATTAAAATAACCTGCTATCATTTCGCTCCGGCAGATATGAGTTTCTCCGATATATCTTATAATCGCATTTAATCGTTTTTCAAAAGCCTTTTTCCTGCTTAGAATGTTCTTTTCATTCACGATAAGGTCAGCTGCATTTACGCGGTTTTGCAAAAATTGAATTTGAGGCTTTTCCTTTTGGGGAACATAATTTATAATGCTAAGCCTGTTTAATTCTTTTAAGATATTAATGACATTTTCTTTTTTTACAGAAATAAATTTTGCAAGCCTGGTTTCATTTATAGCACTGGCATAATCGAAAATGCCCTCATAAGACCGAAGAAGGCCTTTTACGACTGAATCATATTGAGGATATATTTTTTCAAACGACTCCAGTTCTGCCTTTTCTGCGGTGAAGACAATTGTTGAAGGAGAAAAAAATTGTTCATTGTAGTTTATTAATTCTTCCTGCTCCATTATTTTCAAAACACTGTTTACAGTTAAAGCATCTAATTTGAATTTGGTTACAAAATCATTAATATCAAAATCAAAAGACAGGCCTTCCCCGCTGCCGGAAGGCAATTGAAAATAATTTACTACTGAGCCATAAATATTTTTAATAGTAGATAGTTCCGGAAAACGTATGGAAGACAGTTTTTTTAAGTCAGAAATTTCCGGCTGGTTAAATAATAAAACGGCGTATGATTTTTTGCCGTCGCGCCCCGCCCGGCCCGCTTCCTGGTAATAATTTTCAAGTGCATCCGGTACGTCATAGTGAATTACAACACGAACATCTGGCTTATCAATGCCCATTCCAAAAGCATTGGTACAAGCCATTACACGGGTTTTATTATTTATCCAATCTTCCTGGCGCCCGTTTCTTAATTCGCTTGTGAGCCCCGCGTGATAATGGCCGGCTTTTATTCCATTTACATTTAGAAGTTCTTCAACCTCCCGCGTTCTTCTTCGGGTTTTACAATAAACAATTGCGCTGCCATTTACTTTTTTTAAAATTTCTACCACCTTGTTTTGCTTTGAAGAAGGATTAAAAACGCTGTAAGAAAGATTGCTTCTTTCAAATGATTGTTGAAACTTTTGGTGGCCTGCCCTAAAAGCAAGTTTATCACAAATGTCCTCCTGCACTTCTGGAGTTGCAGAGGCGGTGAGCGCTAAAATCGGGACGTGTTGTAATCCTTCGCGAATGGCGGCAATTCGAAGATAGGGTGGCCTGAAATCATATCCCCATTGCGAAACGCAATGCGCTTCATCCACCGCAATCAGGTTTATGTTGATCCTTGATAAATATTCCAAAAATAATTCCGTTTCAAGGCGCTCCGGCGAAACATATAAAAATTTGAAATTTCCAAAGGCGGCATTCTTAATAGTCTTTTTTACTTCCATGTAATTCATTCCTGAGTAAATGGACAATGCAGGAATTCCCTTTTTTTTCAGATTTAAAACCTGGTCTTTTATTAACGCGATCAATGGGCTTATCACCAGGCATAGCCCTTCCTGCATTAATGCCGGTACCTGGAAGCAAATTGACTTGCCGCCGCTCGTTGGCATTAATGCAAGTGTGTCGTGGCCCGCTATTACAGAGTTTATAATATCTTCCTGTAGCGGCCTGAACGAATCATATCCCCAATATTTTTTTAAAATATCAGCCGGGTTTTCCATAATTAATTAAAGATGATTTTCATGTATTCTGGCAACTCAATGTAAATTAAAAAAAAAGCAAATTTTCTTAAAAGTAAGAACGAATCTTAAAGCAACTGCTAATCCATTTTTTATTTTGAACAATTGATTTTTATTATCGGCTTCTTGTAAGCATTATTTTTGTAAAAAACAGGTTTAATGGAATTGCTTTATGATCTTGAGGATATTGAAATTGCTGCAAAGCAATTTATTTTAGATATAGATAAATATAAAATAATTGCTTTTACGGGCGACCTGGGAGCCGGGAAAACGACCTTTATTAACGCCGTTTGTAAGCAACTTCATGTGAAGGAAACTGTTACCAGCCCAACTTATAGTATCATACAGGAATATCATTTTGGGGATGTAAATATCATTTACCATATAGACCTTTATCGCATAAAGAATATTGAAGAAGCGATTGACGCAGGCGTTGAAGAATGCCTGCAAAGCGGGCACTTATGTTTTGTAGAATGGCCCGAAAATGCCCGGTTATTCTTTACAGAAAATACTGTTTGGGTTACTTTAAAAACAGTTTCAGAATTTGGCCGAAAAATGGTTGTTCAACTTCCCTAATAAAAAATTAGTTTTATATTTATTTTCATTGTAATAAAAATTCATGGCAACATCGAAACCTTTTGTTTCTCCTTCATTTACTTACGAAACGCTTGAAGAAACATTAGATGTAAAACCCAAAGGAGTCGAATTATTTATAGGAATTCCAAGAGAAACTTCCTTCCAGGAAAATCGTATTGCTCTTACGCCGGAAGCCGTTTCAGTGTTAGTTGCCAATGGCCATCGTGTTTTGATGGAGAGTAAAGCCGGAGAAGGTGCGAGTTATTCCGACAGGGATTACAGTGAAGCAGGCGCTAAGATTTGCAAAAGTAAAAAGGAAATTTTTGAATGTGATATCCTGGTAAAAAGTGCGCCGGTTTGTGAGGATGAATTAGATCTTTTAAAATTTCACCAGTTTATAATTTCTCCTATCCACCTTGCTGTTATGAAACAGCATATCCTGGAAAAAATGATGGAGAAAAAAATCACAGCACTAAGTTTTGAAAATCTCAAAGATGATAGCGGGCACAATCCAATTGTGCGCAGCATGAGCGAAATTGCGGGAAGCGCGGTAATGCTAATTGCCGGTCAATATCTAAGTAATGCTAATAACGGAAAAGGCGTTCTTGTAGGCGGCATTTCGGGAATTCCACCAACGAAAGTTATTATTATAGGCGCAGGAATTGTTGGCGAGCAGGTAGCGCGAACCGCCCTGGCCATGGGAGCAAGTGTAAAAGTATTTGATAATAGTATCTACAGGTTGAAAAGGTTGCAAAATAATATTGGAGTGCGTCTATACACCTCCGTTATAGAGCCCGGAATATTATCAAAGCAATTAAAAACCTGCGATGTTGCGGTAGGTGCGCTTTCTTCATACGGCGGACGAACACCGCTTGTTGTAACCGAAGAAATGGTAAGCAGAATGCGGCCCGGCAGTGTAATTGTAGATGTGTGTATTGACCGCGGTGGCTGTTTCGAAACATCTTCAATCACGACGCATACATCCCCTGTATTTAGAAAGTATGACGTAATTCATTATTGCGTTCCAAATATTCCGAGTGGTTTTGCCCGAACGGCTTCGCAATCGATAAGCAATGTATTAATGCCATTGATGCTGGAGATGGCTGATGACGGCGGTTTTGAAAACCTGGTGTGGTACAAAATAAATATAAGAAGTGGAATTTATCTATTCAAAGGCGCTCTCACTAATTTTCATTTAAGCGAACGCTTTGATTTGAAATTTACTGATTTGAATTTATTAATTGCCAGTAGCAGGTGAGGCTCATTTATAGTCTTCCATATTAATTCTTTCTTCACAAAAAGCATATTCATTTTCATCATTACTACTCACTATTACGAGGCGATTATTACAGTAGTTTTCTATTAAAGATTGATACAATGAATAGCCATCTTTGTCAAGGTTAGTAAGTGGCTCGTCCAGCATTACGGCAGGCACGGCACTAAAAATTGCTTGTGCAAGTTTTACTCTTTGTTTCATTCCACTGCTGAAATAGCGTATTTGCTTGTTCGCAGATTTTTCAAGTCTTAATAGAACAATAATGTCTTTTGTGGTAAGTGGTGAAATCCAACCTTTCATGTTGTGGTGGAATGAAAAAAATTCCAGCAAAGTCATTTCTTCTATAAGATCAAGATAAGGAGCAGCGTAAGAAATTTTTTTAAATATTTTATCCTGATCAAGTTCTTTGTCTAAATCAAAGTATTTAATTTTCCCTTCATTATGAATCGTTGATCCGGCAATAACCTGCAGCAATGTTGACTTGCCTGAACCATTTGGTCCGGTGATAGCGTAATGCCTGTTTATTTCAAAGTCAAAATTTAAGTTTCTGAAAATCCAATCCCTGTTGAAGCGTTTGCCGAGATTGGTCAATTTAATTTTCATCAGTAATACCTTTGGCAGATACTTTTAATATTCCACGCTTGCTTTCTCTAATGAATTTTATGATCTCTGTTTTTTCGTCTGTTTGAGGTAATTCCGTTTCAATATATTCTGTTGCCTGCGTGATGTTTAACCCACGCAGATAAATATTTCGATAAATTTCAAGAATACTATTTATTCTTTCCGAAGAAAAACCTCTTCTCTGTAATCCGATTGAATTTACGCCCACATAACTTAATGGAGAGCGCCCGGCTTTTATATAAGGAGGAACATCTTTGATAATTTCTGTGCCGCCAGCGATGTAACTGTGAGCCCCAATTTTTGAAAATTGAATAGCTGCTGCCATGCCACCGATAATAGCATGATCGCCAATTTCTACATGGCCCGCAAGCTGCACTGAATTTGCAATCACTACATGATCACCCAAACAACAATCATGGGCAATATGACTATAAGCCATCAACAAGCAATGGCTTCCTACGATGGTTTTCCATTTATCCTTAGTTCCGCGATTTACAGTTACGCATTCCCTGATCGTTGTATTATCTCCAATTTGAACAAAAGTTTCTTCTCCGTCAAACTTTAAATCCTGTGGAATTGCGCCGAGAACTGCTCCAGGAAAAATTTGATTGTTCTTGCCAATGACTGTATTTTTTAAAATAACAGCATGGGACATCACGTGAGTTCCTTCACCGATTATTACGCCTTCTTCAAGAACCGCGAAAGGATCAATTTTTACATGGTTACCTATCTGCGCACCGGGGTGGATATGGGCAAGAGAACTAATCATTTATTAATAAAGGTTTGGGTCTTTTTACTATTTGGGCAACCAATATTGCTTCGGTTACCAATTTATCGCCAACATATACTGTGCCCCGCATTTCGCAAATGCCCCGGCGTATAGGATGAAGAAGTTCCATTTTTAAAATAAGCGTATCTCCGGGAACAACTTTTTGCTTGAATTTACAATTGTCAATCTTTAGAAAATAGGTATCATATTTATCTTCTGAATTTCTTGGAATAGCAATAAAACCGCCCGTTTGCGCCAGCGCTTCGGCTAATAATACACCAGGCATTACAGAATTTCCGGGAAAATGCCCCTGGAAAAAAGGTTCATTATACGTCACGTTTTTTATTGCGACCACGTGCGTTTCAGTTAGTTCAATAATCTTATCAACCATTAAAAAAGGATACCTGTGTGGTAAAGTTTTTTCAATTTCGTTGATGTCCAAAAGTGGAGGAATATTAGGATCATATTTAGGAATATCCTGCCTGTATTTATATTTTTTAATATGCTCCTTAATCTTTTTGGCAAACTTAATATTGGATGAATGGCCGGGTCTGTTTGCAATAATATGCGCTTTGAAAGGAAAGCCAACCAAGGCTAAATCTCCAACAACATCAAGTAGTTTGTGCCTCGCAGGTTCGTTTGGAAATCGGAGAGTAAGATTATTCAGTATGCCTGCCTCACTGACTTTTACATCTACTTTGTGAAATATTTTTGATATGCGCTCCACCTGGTCTGCGGTTACCGGTTTGTCAACTACTACAATGGCATTATTAATATCTCCACCTTTAATAAGATCATTCGCAATTAATAGTTCCAGCTCATGAAAAAAGCAAAAGGTACGGCTGGGTGCAATTTCTTTTGTAAAGTCTGCGATATTTCTTAGATCAGCGTGTTGGGTGCCTAAAACTGTTGAATTGAAATCGATGAGTGTATTGATGCGGTATCCATCAAAAGGCAACGCAACCATTTCTACCTTTTTTTCCTCATCTACAAATGAAATATTGTGCTGAATTTTATAATAAACTTTAGCGGCATTTTGTCTTTTTATGCCAGCTTTTGAAAGATGCTCAATAAAAAGTTGTGAGCTACCATCAAGAATAGGCACTTCCTCCCCGTCAATTTCTATAATTACATTGTCTATCAGCATTCCGGTCAATGCTGCCATAAGATGCTCGATAGTGCCTACGCGAGCACCGTTAGCTTCGATGGTGGTACTGCGGTTAGTTTCAATCACATTATCCACATCTGCTTTTACAATTGGAGCACCTGGAAGATCTGTTCTTTGAAAATTTATGCCAGTGTTAGGCTCAGCGGGTTTTATGTGCATCGTAACTGACTGCCCTGTGTGAATGCCGGCTCCTGAAATAATTACTTCTTCTTTTATTGTATGTTGAAAAAATTGCTCTTTAGCATTCAATGGCTCCATGGGTACGAAAGTATGAAAACTATTGCTTTTAAAGATTGCTTCGCGAGCGTGAAATTTTGAAATAACTAAAAAGATTATATCTGGTCGGGCACTTTTTCATTCACGAGCCTTTCAACAATCTGCTCGAGTTCTTTTATCCTTTTTTCTAACTCAGGAAGATTCCGATTTAAGATTTGGCTCCTTAGTGCGTGAGAATAATCAAAGGCGGGTGACCCTGTTACAGCTGTATTTGGTGTTTTAATAGATTTGCTCACACCACTTTGGGCGTTGATTTTGCTTCCGTCGGCAATTTGTAAATGACCTACAATTCCCGCCTGGCCACCTATCATCACATTGTTTCCAACTTTGGTACTTCCACTTATTCCGGCCTGGGCAGCAATTACGGTGTTGTTACCCACTTCAACGTTATGCGCAATTTGTATCAGGTTGTCAAGTTTTGCGCCTGATTGTATCAAGGTAGAACCTATCGTCGCCCGGTCAATAGTAGCATTTGCGCCTATCTCAACATTATCTTCCACAATCACGTTGCCTATCTGGGGTACCTTTTTAAAACTACCATCTTGCTGAGGCGCAAATCCAAACCCATCACCTCCAATAACTGCCCCCGAGTGAATGGTTACGTGCTTGCCTATAACACAATCATGGTGAATTTTTACGCCAGGGTATAAAATAGATCCATCGTCGATAGTTGCATTATCGCCGATGTAAACTTGCGGAAATAATTTTACGTTCTTTCCAATTTTTACATTGTCTCCAATGTAGGTAAACGCCCCGATGAAAACATTCTCTGCAAGAACGGCGGAAGGTGAAATATAAACAGGATGTTGGGTACCGCTGAGGTTTGCAGTTGCCATTTTTTCATACTCGCTTAAAATAGTAGCGAACGCAGAATAAGCATCAGGTACCCGAATGAGTGTAGCGTCTACTTTTTTTATTAAATCCTGAATGTTATTAATGATAATAACAGATGCTTTTGTAGAATATAAAAATTCTTCATATTTTGGATTAGCCAGGAATGCAAGTTGCCCCGGTTGTGCGCCTTCAAGTTTACCAAAAGACGAAACGGAAACCTCGCCATCCCCTTCAATTGTTCCGTTTATAAGAGAGGCTATTTGTGTTGCTGTAAACTCCATTTTTTGTTTTTAGATGTATTTATACAGACGACCAATTTTTTAAAAAGTTAAACTATACTGGGTTCATATTTGGAAAACAAATGTAAAATTTTTTTACCGTGCCTAATAATGTTTGATTAATCAGAGCATTATCAACAGCAGAGATGTCTTTTATTGAGCCATCTTTAAATAAAATATTAATGTGCTCGTTAAGCGTACTATAAGTTTTGTTTCCGGTTTCACCTGTAAAAACCAGGTAGTGAGCTTCCTCTTTAGCTATTCCAAAATATTTAATCGCCTGATCTACTTTTTCCTCCACTAATATAGTATCAATTACAGTTCCAGAATATTTTACTTTAAGCAATTTTCTGTTTACAATGCCTTCGCAAAGAGTGGATAAAATTTTATCAGGATGATTCATCCATGATTTAATCGCTGTCATTACATCATAATCATCAAGCTTGCAAAAATCATCGAGGTAATTTTCAAATTTTTCAATTTCATAATTATTATGTAAAAAAAAATTAAGTGCATCAGAAGGAGCTTCGGCCTTAATCATTCGTGCCCTTTTAATAATATTAATCAGCATTTTCTCTGCAGATAAAACTGTTTTATGCAAATAAACCTGCCAATACATTAACCTCCGCGACACCAAAAATTTTTCAATAGAATAAATTCCCTTTTCTTCAATCATCAGATCACCGTTATGAATCGTCATCATTTTAATAATCCGGTCATATCCTATTACGCCTTCACTAACGCCGGTAAAAAAACTGTCACGAATTAAATAGTCCATCCGGTCAACGTCTAACTGACCGCTAAGAAGCTGATGGAGAAATTTCTTTGAATAACTTCCTGTGAAAATATCTATAGCCATTTGCAACTTGCCGGAAAACTCTACATTCATTTTTTTCATGAGCAATAAAGAGATCTCTTCATGACTCACATTTTGGACAAGCGTATTTTCTAATGCGTGTGAATATGGCCCGTGTCCGATATCATGTAAAAGAATGGCGATCTTAGCGGAACGTTCTTCCTCTTGTGAAATGGATACATTTTTCCTTTTCAATTCATTTATTGCATTGCACATTAAATGATACGCGCCCAGCGAATGATGCAGCCGTGTGTGAACTGCACCTGGATAAACAAGTTGCGCAAGTGCCATTTGATGAATGCGACGAAGGCGCTGATAATAAGGATGAGAAATTATTTCATACACCAATTCATCATCAACACTTATAAAACCGTATACCGGGTCATTTATTATTTTTCTGTATGCCATCTATTTCAAATTGTTAAAATGCATGTGCAGCTTCGCAAAGATAATTTTTGGCAACGGAATAATTTACATTTGTACGAACAGTTTACGATGGCATTATCGGTACACGAGATTTTCCATTTTTTTTTTATATTATAGCCTTTTACTAAATTAATCCTAATGAACGCAGCACAAATTTTATGGGTAGACGATGAGATGGAAAGCCTGAAATCTCAAATCATGTTTTTAGAAAATAAAGGCTATGAAGTAAAATCACTGAGCAACGGTTTTGATGCAATTGATTATGTTAAGGATCATTTGGTAGATGTTGTGTTGCTTGATGAGAGTATGCCTGGCATTACCGGCCTTGAAACTTTGCAAAAAATAAAAGAAATAAATACGCAGGTGCCGATTGTTCTTATTACTAAAAATGAAACTGAGAACCTGATGGATGAGGCGATCGGTTCTCAAATAACTGATTACCTGATAA
>JBDTKB010000011.1:0-7739 GCA_039935555.1 Ginsengibacter sp.
TGCATTGCAGCAGCAACTTGCTCCGCAACAAATATTAATTGAAAAGATGCAAAAAGATTTTTCGTCACAAGATTCAATCCGACGTGAGCTAGCTGCCAGGGAAAATAATTTCGAATTCAAATTGGAAAGAGAAATCAAAAGCGTACCAAGACCAAAAAGATATGATGAAGAAACAAAAAATAGCTTTTATTACAATAACGATGACGGAGCTACCCCTATGATTAATATCAATAAAGCCGCGGATTGTCCTGACGTTAAGACTCCCCTCACTTCAAAGTCCAAAAATTTTAAAATCTCCATCAAGCGTATGCCTGGTACGGCAAATGTATCGGTTGATAAAAAGGTAATACAATTTTATTTCAACGATGATGCTAAAAAATCAACCAATTCCCGCAATATTAGTGTTGAAGTAACAAATTAACCCTGGCAACTATTTTATTCCTTTAAAAGTCATTTTCATCAAGCGTTGTTGAAGTTAATGTAACAAGAAAAAAATCTGAACAAAATTGAAGAAATAGCCCTTTACCTATGGGTCAGAGATGATTTCACTCCTAAAATTATCTTTATGTGAAATCTAAGTTGAACATACCTACATTCTTATATATTGGGTTCTTATTTCCTCAAAGACAGCGCTGTTAAAGCTTTGAGCAATAGCTCATAAATAAACAAAAAAAAGCCGCATAGAAATGCGGCGTTTGTTAAGAACCAAAAGGTTCTGTAACCCCCAAAGAAAACGAGTTTAATAAATCTTATTTATTTATAGCAAGCATTTTAGTTTCACTTAATTCACTTTCTCCATCCGCACTAACATGATTGAGCCTGTAAAAGTATTTTTGTGTTTTTGACGTTGGTTTATCAAAACATTCATAGCTATCTGCGTTAGCTTGTTTTGGATCCGGTCCCATCACTAGCGCGATCGTTCTAAAATTTATCCCGTCCAAACTTCTTTGCAGTTCAAAATAGTTAGCAGAAACCTTATCGTCAATTGCCCAATCAATAATTATTTTTTTCTGAACCTCGTTTACAGTAAAACTAATATAATTTATCCTGGCCTGTTTGGATTGAGCCAATGTAATTGTATGCGTTAATAAGAAGATCGCAAAAGCTAGCAACCCTTTATTTATTTTTATTTTATTCATTGCTTAAATTTTCAATTTTAAATGGCAATGAATACTGGACGACGATTTTAATTAAACGAATATTTGGATACTTTCTATTTTCTCTGCTTCGCCGGAAGTTAAAAGATTTAAGAACAATCGAAAACCGGCACGGAAAATCCCACGAGGAATTCCCCAATTTTAATTAGTATTTCCGCGGCTCAATTACCGGAACAAAAGCTGGCTGAATAAATTGATGCTTATACACCAAAGAATCAAACGAGAAAAAAGTGAAAGGGAAGAAAGTTTTTAACTTAAAGATCGACATGATCTTTTTTACAGGTGCAGAGCTTCTATTCATTTCTTGCGTTTGAGGTTGAAAAATATATTTAAAGGCAGCGCTGAAAATATTAATTTTTGGCATCTCAGGGAGGATTAGGAAGCGTGTTTTGATTTCGTAAATGAAACTAAGAGGTAAATCATTTTCACTTATGAGTGCAAACATAGAGTACATATTTCATTTATGCAACACCGTAATTTTACTGAAAATAAGCTTTTAAAATAAATTCAATGGAATGCCTTTATTTTTAATTTAAACTAATAAAAGTAATTTTTATAATCAATATCATTAAAATAACGTAAAAAAATTAGAATAAATTAAAATTGGCGAATTTTATATGTAAATTTTTCACTATTTAAGCGTTAAAGTTCCCTTCCCAGGTTAATTCCCAAAGGCATGTCATTATAACATATTCCGCGACTTCTGTTTTCCCAACTTCAATAACAATTTTTTCCTTTCTTTCAATCTTTACCTGGTAAATTAATATTTTTCACTATAAATGTAATTAATTGAATAAAAATTTTATTATACTAATACAAGTATATAAAAATCATTTAATTATAGTACTCTATATGTCCAATTGACATAAAATTAAAGTTCTTTGAATTTAGTTGCTCATCTGAGCTAAAATTTGGAAAAATATTTAGATTTTAATATAATTTATGTTATCGTATTTAATTGAAAATTAGTATTATATAATTTTAAAATTATGGTAAAGATATTAGTAATATATTCGTGAGTTAAATATTTACCGATGCTAATTGTATTAGCAGTTAATCGACTAACTTTGATGACCTTAAATTTTTAAACTGAATTAATTCATGAAGATTACACTCTCATTTTTGGCTTTGACAATGGTAATTATGTCATGCTCCTCTCCCAAGGCATTGGAATATCGAACCTTCCATAATTTTTCCATTCAGAAACTTGGTTTTAATAACACTTCCATCAAACTAGACCTGGAATATTATAATCCCAATAATTACGGATTGCAATTGCGAAATAGCGACCTGGATATTTTTATCGATGGGAATCTTTTGGGACATAGCACATTTGACACGCTGATAACTATTCCCCGAAGGAATACTTTTATTCTACCCATTAAGTTTGACGTAGATATGCAGAATATCTATAAAAATGCCTGGAGCACGATGACTGGCAAAGAAGTAGTAGTTAAATTAACGGGAAAATTGAAGATTGGAAAGGCAAACGTATTCATGAGTTTGCCAGTAAACTATGAATCAAAAGAGACATTTTCACTCTTTTAAGTAAGCGTTTTACAAGATATTTATTTTGCGGTTGGTTTTTGAGTCATATGCTGGCAGGTTACCGGCAGCCTTTTATAAGCATCAGGCTCAGCCGTCACATCGTCTGCATCATATCCTAAATTGGCTATTTCAGTTTTGATGTTTTCAATGTTAGTACGATCTGTATACCAAACAACTGTAACCGTGTGCTTCCTGTAATCAGCCCTTACTGACGAAATACCGTCTTCATGCGCCAGGTGATTCTCTATCCGCGTTTTACAAGCTTCACATTGTACTCCCGGAGTTTTAATTACGGCTTTCTGTAGCGCTTTTTGTTGCGCAATTGAAGAAAAAGAGCACGCAATAAGTAAAAATCCAAGGATTAAAGGCTTCATATCTATTATTTTTTTACGAATTTAGGATTTTTACATTCCAGTTTGCAGGATCTGCCCGCCAGTTTAACAACGTATTTTGATCATTTTGTGAAACGATATTCTTATCAATGGCAAGACTTATCAATGCATCGTAATCTGTAAGTGAAATGCATTTAATATTTGCGTTTGCAAATGAATTTATGGCTTCTTGGAAACCATAAGTGAAAATTGATACCAAACCTTCAACTTTCAGGCCCGCTTTTAATAAAACATCAGCCACTAAAAGGCTGCTTTTACCTGTAGAAAGCAAGTCTTCGATCAAAACTACTCTTTTACCTTGCTCATAAAATCCTTCTATTTGGTTACCCAGGCCGTGCTCTTTAGGTTTCGGCCTCACATAAATAAAGGGTAGCTTTAGCTGGTCCGCAACCATAGCGCCCCAAGGAACGCCTGCAGAAGCAACTCCCGCCAATATCTCGGCTTGAGGAAAAGATTGAAAAACTACATTACACATTTCAGATTTGATAAAATCCCGCACATATGGATAGGACAAAATCTTCCTGTTATCGCAATATATCGGGCTCTTCCAGCCACTGGCCCACGTAAAGGGATTATCAACACTTAATTTAATTGCATTAATTTGTAAAAGCTTTTCAGCAACCTCCTTTTTACTATCCATGCTGCGAAGATAACAAACACGTATGAGCTACATTACAATTTACTTTGGTGATAAACCCGTTTTTTTGTGTGATCAATTGAGCCCTGAAATAGAGGAAATAAGACATCATCCTGAAGCTGTTTTTATAGATGAATCGTCAACGGCGGCGATTAATTCATTATTACATGAAATAGATAAAAAGCAATTCCATGCAGGCATAATCCTACATGAAAAATTTGAAAAGCTGAAGAAAGAATTCTTTAAACATTTCAAAATAGTTAAGGCTGGCGGAGGTTTGGTAAAAAATAAAGATGGTGAAATACTACTCATTTTCAGAAGAGGTAAATGGGATTTGCCTAAAGGAAAACTGGACGACAATGAATCAATATTGGAATGTGCTATACGGGAAGTGAGAGAAGAAACGGGTTTACGCCATATAGCTGCAGGCAAAGAAATTGCCATTACTTACCATACTTATATTGAATTCGGAAAGCACATTTTAAAGGAATCTCATTGGTTTGCGATGACATTTAAAGGCAAGGAAGAGTTGGTTCCCCAACTGGAAGAAAGTATCACTGAAATAAGGTGGGTTAAAAAAGAAGAGTTGAAAAATTATCTTAATAATACTTTTCCAACAATAATTTCTATTCTAAAAGATGAATGAATAATTAAGATAGGGGCGTAAAATATCTTGAAAAAAAGTCGCTTTCATTTATAGATTCCAATCTTACTTTTTTGGAATAATTGCTACTGTCAGGCGACTCACACAAATAAGATCTTCGTTTTCATTTACAATTTTTATGTCCCAAACATGCGTGCTTTTTCCGAGGTGCAAAGGAATACATTTTCCAATAACAAATCCTTCTCTGGCGCCTTTAATATGATTCGCGTTTATCTCCAAGCCTACGCAATAAAATTTATCATTATCTATTACCAACGCAGATGCAATGCTGCCAACGGTTTCAGCAAGAGCGCAGGAAGCGCCGCCATGCAGCAATCCATAAGGTTGCTTTGAGCGGTCGTTTACAGGCATTGACATTTTTAGAAAATCTTCTCCTATCTCAGTATATTCCATGCCAAGAAAAGCTGCCATTGAGTCTAAGGCAAAATTCTTTATTTTGTCTAATGTTATCGATTTATCAAACCAGATTGACATTTCCTTTGATTGATTTTTGTACTGCTTCAGGAAGAAATTGAGTAACATCGCCACCATTGCGAATGACATCACGGACAAGCGTACTCGCAACGGAAGTGTACTCCGGAAGACAAGTAAGAAATATGGTCTCCACGTTATTCGCCAGGCTCCTGTTCATATCAGCTATGGCCTTTTCATATTCAAAATCATTAACGTAACGAATGCCTCTTAAAATAAAATCTGCGCCGATTGATTTGCAACAAGTGACAGTTAAACCATCATAGGCCAACACTTTTATTTTTGGCTCGTCTATATAAATTTGTCTAAGCCACGCCAACCTTTGGTCTTCAGAAAACATGGCCACTTTATTACTGTTTCTGCCGATGCCGATAACCAGTTTATCAAATAACGGAAGTGCCCTGTTAATAATATCCGTATGGCCCAGCGTCACCGGATCGAATGTACCTGGAAATAAACAGATTCTGTCCATAATGCGGTCTGATTTTTTAGCTGCATGCAACATGATGTTTTTAGGCCATCCTAAAATAAAAATTTCATGAAATGAAGATATAATTTTTAAACAAAAACTTAGTTGAAATTTTGCTTATTACTGAGGAGATAAAGAACAGCCATTCTTACCGCCACGCCATTTTCAACTTGTTGCAAAATAATAGATTGTTTTGAATCAGCTACGTCGCTGTCGATTTCAACACCGCGGTTAATTGGCCCCGGATGTAGAATTACGATCTCCTTATTAATACTATCCAATAATTTTTTATTTACACCATAAGCAATATTATATTCCCGCAGGGAAGAAAATAATACCTGGTTTTGCCGTTCCAATTGAATGCGAAGAATATTCGCCACGTCGCACCATTGCAATGCTTTTTTTAAATTATATTCAACCTGGATGCCGAAGGCAGCTTTAATATGTTTTGGAATTAGCGTCGGCGGACCGGCAACCATTACTTCTGCACCAGCTTTTTTCAATAAATAAATGTTGCTTAGTGCAACCCGGGAATGCATGATGTCTCCAACCAAAACTACTTTCTTTCCTTCCAAAGTACCTAACTTTTCCTTAATTGAAAAAGCATCCAGTAACGCCTGCGTTGGATGCTCATTGATGCCGTCTCCCGCGTTAATTATCGCGACAGGAATATGCTTTGCCAAAAAATGTGGTGCTCCGCTTGCGGCATGCCGCATCACCACCATATCAACCTTCATTGATAAAATATTATTGACCGTATCCAAAAGTGTTTCTCCCTTGGAGACCGAAGAACCGGAAGCCGCAAAATTAAGCGTATCAGCACTGAGCCTTTTTTCTGCCAGTTCAAAAGATATCCTCGTTCGTGTTGAATTTTCATAAAATAAATTAACGATAGTAGTGTCACGAAGAGACGGCACCTTTTTAATCGGCCTCTGTAAAACTTCTTTGAATTGGGTTGCTGTAGAGAGAATGAGTTCGATATCCCTGAGTTGTAAATCTTTAATGCCCAGGAGATGTTTGGTGGAAAGTTGCATTAAAGGTCAAAGCTAAACTAAAATTTTGAATGCTGAATTTTGAAAAAACAATTGTTGATCCCAAGATTTATTTTTCAATATTTTTTGCCTTTCATCAGTACAAGACAACTTCTTCCTTATCCCACAAAACTTTTACTTTTTGAGAAATAATAGAATCGATTGACTTACCGCAATAATCTGGCTGAATGGGTAATTGCCTGCTATACCTTCGATTGATTAACACACATAATTCTACTTTTTTTGGGCGCCCATATGCCAATAATGCATCAAGGGCTGCGCGAATGGTACGGCCGGTGTAAAGAACGTCGTCGATAAGAATTACGTTTTTCTCTTCAACGGAAAAAGAAATATTTGTCTGGTTAGGCTGGTGCAATTCATTGCGAATATCATCGCGGTAAAAGGTAATATCCATTTTACCATATTGCAATGAATTACCCGGACTGATTTTATTTAATTGCTCAAAAATTTTATCTGATAAATAAATGCCACGAGGCTGGATGCCGATAATAACTACAGACGACAGATCAGAATAATTCTCAATTAACTGGTAGGCCAATCGCTCGATGGTTATTTGAAGCTGATATTTATCTAAAATTATTTTCATGAGTGCTGTATATCCTCATTCATAAATGGATAGCGATAATTAACAGCAGGATTAAAAGTTTCTTTTATAGTTCGGGCACTTAGCCAACGATATAAATTTAAGATGCTTCCGGCTTTATCATTTGTGCCACTACCTCTTGCTCCGCCAAAGGGCTGCTGACCCACCACGGCACCCGTTGGCTTATCATTTATATAAAAATTGCCGGCGCTATTTGCAAGTCTTTTCGTAGCTAATTCAACCGCGTAACGGTCGCCGGCCAACACTGCCCCGGTGAGCGCGTAAGGTGATGTATCGTCGACTAATTTGATGGTCTCTTCAAATTTATTTTCATCATAAACATAAATAGTGAGCACCGGCCCAAAAAGTTCTTCGCACATAGTAACATATTTGGGATCAGAAACTTCTATCACGGTTGGCTCAATAAAATAACCGTTAGTCTTATCGCAATTTCCGCCAACTATTATTTTAGCGCCTTTGTCATTTTTAACCTGTTTGATATATCCTTCCAGTTTATCAAAACTTTTCTCGTCAATAACCGCATTTATGAAACAGGTGAAATCTTCCACCGTTCCCATCTTCATGGTTTTAATTTCTGAAATTAATTTCTTCTTTATCTGCGCAGCAATGTTTGATGGCAAATATGCCCTTGAAGCGGCAGAACATTTTTGGCCCTGGTATTCAAAAGCACCACGACATAATGCAGTAACCACAACGTCAACATCAGCGCTTTTATGTACCAAAACAAAATCTTTTCCGCCCGTCT
>JBDTKB010000012.1:0-5771 GCA_039935555.1 Ginsengibacter sp.
CCAGGATTAACCGTTAGTGAATAATATCCAAACTGATCAGTAACAATACCAGTAAATACGCTGTCTAAATATAATGAAGCTCCGGGCAAAGCTTCTCCATTTTTTATGTCTTTCACAAAGCCGGTGATTACCGCTTTACTTTTTTTAGAAGCCGATTTAGATCCTATTTCAAATAATTTATTTTCAACAAAAGCAGGCCTTGATTTTTCTTTTATTACCGGCTCGTTTTGCGATTCACCGTGCGGTGCATTTAAATTTTCCGGCGTAAAGAAATCAACAGCTAGCGCCGTCTGTATACTTTTATTTTTAGTAATAAATACATGGTTCAGCGGATCAATAGAAAAGTGAAAAGTAGTGTTACCAAAAATTTTATTTAATGCATCGTTTATAGATTCATCAGTTAATGTAACATTCACAGTAAATGTATCAAGAGTTGACTCATCATAGTAGAAATGAAAAGCACTTTTTCCTTCAATTTGTTGTACAAACTGAGGAAATTTTAAATCATAAAATTTACCACTAAATTTTGTCTCTTGTGCGTTGGCAGAAAAAAAGAATAATATCAAGCCGCACAAACTGACAATAAACCGTGAAGTGCCCAACATTTTATTGCTTTAATGTTACATAATAAGCAGTCGTCGTCATTAATTCCTTTTCAATCTTTTTTCTAAACTTGAAGGAATTTTTTCTAATAAAAACTTTAATCTTTTCCTTTTGGTCTTTGAAGATATTAAGCACATCGCTCCTGTTAGTAACAGGATATAAAGCATCTTGATTGCGTATAAAAAATTCATCTTCTTCTACAAAAGAATTCGGATCTTCAGCCCGCATCCCCTTTTTAATGTGTTTAATGCGCTTTGCCAACACGCTCGCCGCGCCCTCAAAAACCGCGTCAAAAATTGTGTTGGTGAGGGTTTCATCTTTACCTTCTGTTGACAAAATATTTTGAAAGTGATGGCCGTTCTGAGAAAAATATTTTATTTTTTCGCCAACCAATTGCATCCGCTCATTGCTCGTATACCTGCTAATAATTACCTCCTGTTTTACCAGGTCGTATAAGAAAGGAATATGATCGTATAAAACACCGTCGTAAAATATTTCACCATAGCGCATTTGATCTGTTTCAAAAAAAGGATTTCCTTTTATACCAGCCGGATAGTTAATATATTCTTTGCCGGTAAACAAATGCAAACCAGGACCAATTTCGTTTTGAAAAAATGCTGCCGTATTTAAAAACGACGTGCTTTGCTTCTCAATTGAAGAAGTCATTTGTGCGTTGCCCTTATTAAACGCACACAGGCTAAAAAATAAAAAGATTGAAAGGGGACGGCAGTAATTCGTCATGGCAAATAAAAAAATAATGCTACGAATATAGGATTTATTCGCCGTCCTTTTTCCAATCAAACAATTGAACTGGTGGCAATCTTTAGCTTAAATATGTCAGATCATATTTTAATTCTTCTTTTTGGAATAGATCGGTTTACTTAAATTCGCAGTTCATATTCTAAATCGAAATTCTTATTAAAAAAACGCTCTCCATATTCTTAATAATATTACTTGGGGTCAATTCATTCGGGTTGTTCTTTTTTTATTGGGGAGAAATTCAACTTTGTAAAATAAGAGCGCGGGAATATGCTGATTTTGATTTCATAATGCCTGGAAAAACAATGGTAGTATTTTCATCGGATAATAAAGCAATTCAGTTTGTAAATAAAAATGAAATACGCGTTGATGGTAAGTTATACGATATTAAAAAAACAGAATTGAACAATGGAATTACCATTTATTATGCGATGAGCGATGAAGAGGAAGATCATTATGTGCAAAGCCTTCAAGGCTGGGAAGATACCAACTCGCGGGAAAAATCGCTGCCTGGAAAAACAATAAATCTTCACCTTGCAAAATTTTTAAAATCAGAAAAAAATTGCCATTTCAACTTGCATTCTTTAGACATAAATAAGCAAAAGTTAAAAGAAATGGACGAATCTTTTTTTTATAATTCCCCTTTGAAAATTGTTTTCACTCCTCCCCCGGAGAAATTTTTCTCCTGATTTTTTTTACAGATATCATACCTGGCGTTTATTCATTTAAACAATTATTTCATTTTGTAAAATAGGCTCCCGCTATTTTATAATTTTTCTATTTATCAAAATTAATTTATGAAAAAAGTAATTTATAAACTGGCGTATGGGCTGTTGTTTCTTTTGATTCAATTTAAAGCCGACGCGCAAATTTCTTTAAGCGGAAAAATAACCGCAGCCAAAAATAATATAGCCCTCAACGGCGCTTCAATATATATTCCCGACATCAAAATTGGCGCGGTTTCTAAGCCTGATGGTACTTATGAATTAAATAATATTCCTAACGGAACCTATCTCGTTGAAGTGAGTTATGTTGGTTATGCGGCACAATCAAAAGAGATAACAGTGAAAGGTCACACTGATATAAATTTTAATTTGGAGGTGTCATCAGTTGAATCACCTGAGGTTGTTGTTACCGGTGTTGCTTCTGCAACAGAACAACAAACAAATCCCGCGCCTGTAAGCATCGTTACACAAAACACTTTTAAAGAAACGATCTCCGATAATATTATTGACGCGCTTAGAAATTCACCTGGCGTATCGCAAATCACAGAAGGGCCTGCTATTTCAAAACCCGTTATAAGGGGATTGGGATATAACCGCGTGGTCGTTGTAAATGATGGTATTCGGCAAGAGGGGCAACAGTTTGGCGATGAGTTTGGCATTGAAGTAGACCCTTACACTGTAAACAAAGTTGAAATATTGCGTGGGCCTGCCAGCCTTAGTTACGGCTCCGATGCGATGGCAGGAGTTATCAATATGATCTCCGCTCCCACACTTCCTGAAGGGACGTTGAAAGGGAACATACAAGGTATTTATCAAACTAATAATGGCCTCTATGGCGGGTCTGCAAACATTGCCGGAAATAGTAACGGCATCACTTATGACGCCCGCTATACTTATACTGATGCACACGCTTTCAAAAATAAATATGATGGTTATGTTTTCAATTCGGGCTACGGTGAAAATAATTTTAAGGGCAGTCTTGGCATCAATAGAAAATGGGGTTATTCAAGAATTATACTGAGCAGTTTTGATTTGAAGCTCGGCATTGTTGAAGGCGGCAGAGATGAAGTTACCGGTCAATTCAACCGGCATGTTAAAGCTTCTGACGGAAGCGACAGTGTTGTTATAGCAACTGATGAAGAACTAAAATCTTATTCCCATGATTTAATAATTCACCAGCACGTGCGCCATTATAAAGCTATTTGGGATAATAGTTTCGCTCTGGGCAACGGCCGGCTCGCGGCACGCCTGGGCTTTCAACAAAATCACAGGCAGGAAGCGAATGATGCTACGCTTGGCAACGTTTACAACATTTATTATTTCTTAAATACTTTCAATTATGATGTGCGTTATGTTTTGCCGGAAAAAAATCATTTTGAATTTTCCTTTGGTGTAAATGGAATGCAACAGTCTTCTCAAAACAGGGGCTTGTTGTTTTTAGTTCCTGCCTATCACCTTTTTGATGTGGGTGCTTTTGCTATTGCAAAAAAATCTTTTGAAAAACTTTCTATTACGGGCGGCCTGCGTTTTGATAATCGCACACTTCATGGTGACGATCTTTTTTTAGACAGCAGTGGTGTAAAGGTGCCTGCAGGAACGCCGGAAAATGTGCATCGCTTTACCGCATATAATTCTGATTTTTCAGGTATTTCCGGTAGCCTTGGAGCAACCTACGATTTTACAAAATCATTCTATGGAAAAATAAATTTTTCAAGAGGGTTTAGGGCGCCAAACATTGCCGAAAGCGGCAGCAATGGTATTCACGATGGAACTCCCTTTTATGAAATTGGCGATCCTTCTTTAAAGCCGGAACATAGCTTACAAATTGATGCGACACTTGGAGTAAATACAAACGATGTATCGGCTGAGTTGACCTTTTTTCAAAACAATATCAACAATTATATTTTTCCTGTAAAGCTGGCAAGTGTATTTGGCGGAGATTCTATACGCACCGATGTAGCGGCTGCAAGTGACGGCCCAACTTTTAAATACATTTCAGGAGATGCGGTGCTAACTGGCGCAGAATTAACGCTAAATATACACCCGGAAAATGCGCCTTGGTTCCATTTTGAAAATACCCTTTCACTTTTGAGAGCAATCCAAAAACATGAGGACGATTCAACAAAATATTTACCCTACACCCCTCCCGGTAAATTATATTCTGGCGTAGAATTCACCTCGAAAAAAATGGGAAAAATTTTGGCAAATTCTTATGTAAGAATAGACCTGGAAAATTATTTTAAACAAGACAAAATTTATTACAAGTTCGGCGATGAGACCGTAACGCCGGGTTACACGCTGTTAAACCTGGGTATTGGAAGTGATATTACATGCAAAGGAAGAACTTTGTTTTCGGTATACATTTACGCGCATAATGTAACCGATGTAGCTTACCAAAGCAACATGAGCCGGCTTAAATACGGGGATCCAAATAATGCCACGGGAAGAACCGGCGTTTACGAAATGGGAAGAAATATTGGCTTTAAAATTAATGTACCCATCGACTTTAAAAAATAAAAAAAGGAGTAATTAGTTTAAAACTTAAGCCAAATGAAAGTGAAGTTAGTTGCACTAACAGTCATGTATAGTTGCTTCCATATGTAAGGCAATTTTTTAGCAAACAAAATAATTTTATAGGTAATTTATTTAACTAAAAAATAATTTTTAATTTTAAAGGTAGTAAGCGGCAGTAGCTCAGTTGGTAGAGCATTAGCTTCCCAAGCTAAGGGCCGAGGGTTCGAATCCCTTTTGCCGCTCATGGTTTCATTTTGAATGACTTTGTTTTACCTGGGATTTCTTATAGAAGATCAGATCCTTAACCAAAAAACGTGTTATCAGGTTGCCTTATCTTTCGTATTTCTTATCAATCCTATGCCCGCAAAAAAGAAGATGGCACCCAATATTCCTGAAAAAATAATTGATTTAATATTTCTTACACCTGAACCGCCATTCATGAAACTAATACCTGCATAAATGAGGCCTGCAACCCCGAGAAGCGTTAAAATAATTCCAAGGATTCGTTTTTCCATAGTTGCTTTTTAGAAGTTAATTATAAGAGTCTGGTGATTGTTGCAATATAAAACGATTAAATGATACATAGATTGTGAAAACTTTTCAATAATCTTTTACAACAGAATTTGATGTAACCTTATCTAATGAAAAGCCATTTGCACCTGATAGCAAATTGCCATTAAATTATGCAGGCAACATCACTGTCGTGCTTTTCTATAAATCATTTTGATATAATTATTACCGTGCAACTTCCGCACCTCATTCAAATTTAAGGTCATTCGTTTTTGACCATCAATTTTTAAATAATTTTTTATATTTCTTACCGTGATTTCAGTAAAATATTGAACGGGAATTTGGCGTCCTTCTAAAATTTTATATACTTCTTTTCCGTTGGCGTTTATAGTCTTTACCATATAATGATCTGCCTGCATCAAAAGCCATATCAAATCCTTTTGCTTACTGTTCATTGGTAAAAATTGATTCTTTAAAAATACTAAAAGAAGTACCATTTTAAATAAAACATAAGAATTAATTTAAAGATGTTTAACGAAAAAAATCCCCGATTTTCTTTCTTTCACATCTACATTATTACTTTAATAACTTTGGCCTAAAAAAATACATGGAAGATTTTTTGAAAATACTTTTCAGTGACCAACAATATGACGAAAAAAA
>JBDTKB010000013.1:0-17657 GCA_039935555.1 Ginsengibacter sp.
GCTTCCCATGCGATGGCGAGTATGTGGCCATTAGGCATCACTGCAAAATCATGGTGATGAAGATATTTTTCGGTGGCATATTCAAAGTCCCAAAGCATTTTACTATCCCATGAAATTTTTTGTATTCTTCCTGCTTCTCCGCCTCCGGCAAATACAGGAAAATCTGGATCAGCAACATTTTGTATTAATGAACCGTCAGGCTGGAGATAGGCGCTTACAGCAGCGCTGCCGTAATTACTTTTCCATTGATGCACTACTTCACCTTTCCTGTTAATTAAGTAAACCAGTGGTGAATTTGGAACGCCGAACATAATATAGCCATCTGCAAGTCCATCGGAATTTTTAGTTAGGCCTCTTGGAATGTGAAGTCCGAACATATTCCTGTCGGGCAGAGCCGCAGATTTTTTATTCAACGAATCTTTCGAACTATTTCCCTGGCTGAACGTGCCGGCATAAATACCGGTTAATAAAAATAAAACGCAAACCTTTTTCATTTTGATAATTTTGATTTGACTATAAATGAATTTTGGGAAGGTGCGATTTCGTATTGGCTAGCGCTCTCGAATTTAAGTATTAATTATCACAATTTATAATTCGCAATAAATAAGATTGAAGAAATTGCTTCAAAAGTTTTCTTCTAAAGAATTTAAGTTATATCTTGATAAGGTTCCCATTCATATATCAAAATCTTACCAACATGTCAATTAAAATTATTGGCGCAGGATTACCAAGAACTGGTACAAACACGCTTAGAGAATCACTTGAAATTCTGGGCTTTAGTAAAACGTATCACATGAAGCACTTGCTTGTACATCCTGAAGATCTTCACTATTGGACAACGCTGAAAGTAACTGGAACAACCGATTGGGATGCATTATATGATGGCTACGAGGCAACCGTTGATTTTCCTTGTTACCCATGGTATAAGGAGCACATGAAACAGTATCCTGATGCAAAAGTTATTTTGAGTTTAAGGCCCTTTGAAAAATGGTATACCAGTTATTACAGCACGATCTGGAAAGCACAGAATCCGCCGGAAGCCGAGAGAGTAGCAATGGGAGAAAGAATAGCTGCCGATCCCCGGCTTCAAACTGTAATGAAGGTGATGGGATTTTCAAAACAAGTAATGAGTGAGGATCATTTCCAGGGCAAATTTTTGGATAAAGAATTCATGGAAAAACTTTTTAATGAGTACAATGAAGAAGTTAAAAAATATGTTCCGGCAGATAAGTTACTCGTTTTTGACGTCACAGAAGGCTGGGAGCCACTTTGTAAATTTTTAAATGTAAATGTGCCCAATGAACCACTTCCTCATACAAATAAGAAAGAGGATTTTCATGTAATGGTTAACGAACTAATGAGCGGCAATTTGGTGTAGCAAATTACGCAAGCTTCTCGAAAAAGATTTTTTTTTAAATAAATGATAACTGCTCTTGTTTTTCTGATTAGCATCTTTACTTTCTAACTCGTATGAGCCGGAATTCCTTTTTGTGAAGGCCTGTATATTTCAAGTTTACCAATAGGTAGTAATGTTCGCATCAATTCCAATGACAAAAGTTAATGGAGTATATGAAATACCAATTATTTTAAACGATGTGCTAAAGATTAACTTTAAATTTGATGCAGGAGCCTCTGATGTTTCAATCTCTCCAGATGTGGCTTTAACTTTAATAAGAACGAGAACTGTAACCGGTTCAATTGCAAAAAGTATAGTATTCATTATTAAAGAAATTCAAATTGCCGATAAAAAAGTTAAGAATGTAAAAGCTTAGATTTCAAAGTCAATCAAAACCCCTATTATTAGGGCAAAGTGTGCTAAGTAAGTCTGGGAAAATGACAGTTGATTATGATATAGAAATTATTTTATTTCAAAATTGAAATTAATACTAAAAAGGCTGGCAGGTAAATTGTCGCAATTTGGCAAAGGTTGAAAATATTAGGATAAAAATGGAAAGCATTAATCCCCATTTTTCAAAATTTGGGAGGTGCGGCTCCCAATAATCTGCTTTAAAGTGGCCGTCCGGGTGGCGCCGGCATTTCTTTCTTTTGTGATAACAAGCTTTGCAAATATTGAATATTTCTGCCGGCAACAGTTCGTTCCAGCTAGAAGGAAAATCCAGCGTGAGATTTAATTTGCCTGGCTGGTAAAGATTTATGGGTACCAATGCTGCTAAGTAGCCGCAATAGGAAGTGGGGAAAAGGACAGGCGGTTATTTTTTTGAAAGGAAATCTGAAACGACTCTTTCAAAACCCCAAAGAGAATAAGATTGTCCACTATATCGATAGCTATTAACTGCTTGATAGATTGGAGTTGAAACGGGATTTTTTGCTATGTAATGTGAACCGTCAATGAGCTGATATTCTATTTTGACGTTTTTACTTGAATACCTTATGTTAAATGTGAGAAGTAGGCTTCAAAATTAAGTTAGGAGTTATAGCACTTGCTATTATATCTAATAGGACCGTATAGGAGCCAGCATTGCGACTCTGGGGTGCAAATTGAACAGGCGCATCTTTGTCAAATCCTGTAATTATTAAATAAGAAATTTTTACATCCTTAATGTCATATTTCCGACTACTTTAAGTTTGAAAACGCATTGTGTAGGATAATTTATAATATGACGCTTAAATGGATGCGCGCTTAGGGTAGGTGGAGGCTGCACCATTTCACAAAATACTAAACGAAATGAATTTCCTCCCGTTGCCTGATTATAAAGCTCTTTTTCAAACTCGGCACTTTTTTTATTTGCCTCATTAAGTTCATTAGCAGAGCCAAGTATTAAATCTGATTTTCCATTTATCGTACTATCTCTTAGGTCTAATTTTCTGTAAAGTGCGAGAAGCTCGTCAGACTTCTCATATATTTTTCTATTAGCTTCTGCCAAATCTTGGCTTGTCTTTAAAAGTTCATTTTGTTGTTCACCTATTTTCTTTTGATAACCATCGTTTTTGACTTCAAGTCTATTTGATTCGATTTTCGTATAAATTGCTGTTCCAATTAATACTAAGGCAGAAATGATTGATAAGATGACGGGCCAGCCGAACATTACTTTTTTATTTATTTCCATTCATTGAGTGTTATTTAATTGGCCTTATCCCAAGCCTTGTAAATTTACAAAAAAAATGATGCGAAGATTTTATGCAAGACATTCGTATATCATTCGATTGTAAAGGTATACACCACAATGGCTTTTTAAGCCAGGTCCACGGTGCAGGCGCCCACGCGTGAAAATAAAAACAACAAACAAGTTCCTATTGGCCAAAATATTCCTTAAGATAAAAATTAAGCGAACTATTGGTTCGCTCTTTTTTCGGTAGTCTATATTTTACCCCCTCTCCGCATAAATACTAGGCTAACTTCATAACTTAATATAATAGCAGGATTTAGTGGAGTTTACGACTTGACTCACCCTATAAAATTCTATTTGGCATAACTCGCTACAACTAAATCCACTTTAAGCAATAGTTTTCCAGTGATGGGATAGCCTTCTTTTCATTATTTGGTACAAACAAATATTTGGGCACTGTATTTCAAATAAATGGATGAAAAAGTCTTCTTAAAACAAAATATCGTTTTTTGAACAACAAAAGCTACAACAGTTCCTAACAAAAAAAACCTGAAATCCTTTAATATAAAGGATTTCAGGTTTCCGTAAGTCGGGGCGGCAAGATTCGAACTTGCGACCTCCACATCCCAAATGTGGCGCGATAACCGGGCTACGCTACGCCCCGAATTTAATACCTTACGAGGCCAAGGTTTGCGGAGAGGGTGGGATTCGAACCCACGGTACAGTTTAACCCGTACGACGATTTAGCAAACCGTTCCTTTCGGCCACTCAGGCACCTCTCCTGCATGTATTAAGGGTTGCAAAAGTAGCATTTGCAATTCAGAATTTAAAATAAATAATTAATGATTTTACAGCAATAAAGATTATTGAAATTACATAGCAGCAAGCTGTACTTTTTGCTGAAGCTCAATAACGCTTTCCTTGAATAAGGTATCAGTGTCCATAAGATCTTTAACCGTTTGGCAGCTATGAATCACCGTCGTGTGATCCCTTCCCCCGAAATGCTCACCAATAGTTTTTAAAGAATTTTTTGTAAATGCTTTTGCTAAAAACATGGATATCTGTCGCGCCTGAACGATTTCTCTTTTACGGGTCTTCTGTAACAATTTTTCGTAAGGCACGTCAAAATAATCACACACCATTTTTTGAATGGTATCTATAGTTATTTCCTTTGATGATGATTTAATAAAATTTCTCAAAACTTTCTTGGCCAATTCTAAATCTATTTCCCGTTTATTGAGCGAAGATTGTGCCAATAGAGAAATCAGTGCTCCTTCCAATTCACGAATATTATTCTGAATATTGTAAGCAATATATTTTACCACTTCTTTGGGCATTTCCAAACCATCATTCTTCATCTTCCTTTCAAGAATTTCAATCTTTGTATCGTAATCAGGAATTTGAAGATCAGCGCTAAGCCCCCAGCGAAAACGGCTGAGCAATCTTTCCTGTACACCTTCCAAATCCTTTGGTGGTTTGTCAGATGTAAGAATTAGTTGCTTTCCACTCTGGTGCAAGTGATTAAAAATTGCAAAAAACACATCCTGAGATTTTTCAGCCCTGTTAAAAAATTGAACATCATCAATTATTAAAACATCTATCAACTGGTAAAAATGTATAAAATCGTTGATCGCGTTGTTACGACTGTGATCTACAAATTGATTAATAAACTTTTCAGAACTCACATAAAGTACCACCTTATTATTGTGTAGCCTTTTTACCTCATTACCGATTGCCTGCGCAAGGTGCGTTTTCCCCAAACCAACACCGCCATAAATTACCAGTGGATTAAATGATGTAGATCCCGGCTTTTCGGCAACAGTTTTTCCCGCACGCCTTGCAACACGATTACAATCACCTTCAATAAATGCATCAAATACATACACAGGATTTAACTGCGGATCTATCTGCATTTTTTTAAGGCCCGGAATAACAAAAGGGTTCTTAACAGGGTTGTTTATGACTAAAGGAAAATCCATTTCATTATTTGAATATGATTTATAACCCTGCCCCGGGATATCCATCATCAACGGTTTGTTATTATTATTACCGCTATCAACCATGATGCGATATTCAAGCCTTGCATCTTTGCCTAACTCTCTCTTTAAAGTTTTTGCAAGAAGGTTCACGTAATGCTCTTCAATATACTCATAAAAAAATTGACTCGGAACTTGTATCGTCAATATCTTATCCTTTAGTTGAACAGGGCTTATAGGCTCGAACCAGGTTTTGTAATGTTGCCACTCCACTATATCTTTTATAATATTGAGACAATTTTGCCAAACTGCTTCGCAAGCTTTATCCATTTTTCCGTAAGCTGTTTTTTTTGATTTAGAAAACCGTTTTTTCCGGGGAACACTTAGAAAGTCTATAAATTCTGATTTATAATTTTTTCCGAGTAGAAAGCGAATATCAAAATAATTTGTTGAAAAAAAAATTTTTTATTGTTTGTTTTTTTCACCACTAAAACAGTATTCCAGCTTTAAAAAAATTGCAAAATTATTTTACCTTTTTAATTAACTTTTTATAACTACGCCTGCATTGCCTTTCAGACATTTTATTTTTTTTTAGAGCATCAAATGATCAATTTATTTTATAAAAAATTTATTTATAAATAGAAAAATTAAAATGTGTAAAACATTATTAGAACCGCCCATAATTGAGGTGTTGATTTTAAAATAAATGACTCTATCTTTAAACACTAAATTCGCAAATATGAGCTACGAGCTGACTGGTAAATTATTAGAGAAATTCAATCCGATACAACGCACCGAAACTTTCAAAATCCGGGAGTTCGTGGTTGAAAAATCTGAAGATATTAATGGTAAAACAATCACTAACTATATCAAGTTTCAATGTGTGCAGGATCGTACAAATATTATAGACCGTGTAAATGTTGGTGATGAAATAAAAGTATACTTTAACATCCGCGGAAGCAAGTGGGAGAAGGAAGGGCGCACTTCATACTTCAGTAATCTTGATGCGTGGCGCATTGAACAGATCTTACAAGCCGGTAATGATGCTTCATCTGACGATGATCACCTCGAACCGCTTGATACGTTTACATCATCATCTCAAGACGCGATTGATGATCTTCCATTTTAGGTAATTAACCAGCGCAATTATTATTTCTCTTTCTAAAGTTTTCAGGATCCATACCTGGCCCTTTATGCGACAAAAGATTTCACTTAAAATTCTTCCCCACGAAGCCTCAGATAATGCTGTAGTACAACGATGTATCGCTATAGCAACCGGCAAAAAAAAACAAGAAATAAACGGCTTTCAAATCCTTAAAAAATCTATTGATGCCAGGAGTAAAACGGTCTGGATAAACATGACCGTAAATGCTTTCATCAATGAGCCGTTTATTCAAAGAAAACCGGAGGATTTTTTTTTCAAAAATATTACAGGTTCCCAAAAAAAAGTTGTGATTATCGGAGCTGGACCTGCAGGTTTGTTCGCAGCGTTACAACTTATTGAGCTTGGTATAAAACCAATAATAATTGAACGTGGAAAAGAGGTAAGAGAACGCCGCAGAGACCTGGCGATATTAAATAAAAAAGGAATTATAAATCCTGAAAGTAATTATTGTTTTGGTGAAGGTGGCGCCGGAACTTATAGTGATGGAAAACTATATACCCGAAGCACCAAACGCGGAAATATTGATCGAATTTTAAATTTGTTTGTTCATTTTGGCGCGGAAGAAAGCATCCTTTACGAAGCACACCCGCACATAGGCACCAACAAACTTCCACAGATCATAACGGCAATGCGTAACCGAATATTAGATTGCGGCGGCGAGTTTAAATTTGACAAAAAAGTTGTTGATTTTTTAATTGCTAAAAATGAATTAAAGGCGATAAAAACAGCAGATGGCGAAATAATTCCGGGAGACCAGTTTATTCTCGCGACCGGCCACTCTGCCCGCGATATATTTATATTGTTATATGAAAAAAACCTTTCCATAATTGCCAAACCTTTTGCTCTTGGTGTGCGAATTGAACATCCGCAGAGAATAATAAATGATATTCAATACAGCAGTGGTAATCAATTAAATGCCTTACAGGCAATAGAAAATGATTTCCTGCCTCCCGCCTCTTACAGCCTGGTAGAACAAGTTGATGGCCGCGGTGTTTTTTCGTTTTGCATGTGCCCCGGAGGTATTATTGCACCCGCGTCAACAAATCATGGAGAATTAGTTGTAAACGGCTGGAGCCCGTCTAAGAGAAATAATCCTTACGCTAATAGTGGTTTAGTTGTACAGGTAGAAATAGAAGATGTTGTAAAATCAAACGGTGATTTACCAGGCAACATATTAAAAGATTCACCTTTGATAATGATGTATTTTCAGAAGGAAATAGAAGAGCGGGCATTTGCCGCAGGTGGTGGAAATTTTGTAGCACCGGCCCAAAGGATGGTAGATTTTGCAGAAGATAAATGTTCTAAAGATCTTCCACCATGTTCTTATATTCCCGGCCTTCAATCCATAGAATTAAAAAATGTATTGCCATCTTTTATAAATAACCGTTTAAAAAAAGCAATAAAATTGTTTGGTAAAAAAATGCCAGGGAGAAATGGACTAAGTGGCTATTTCACCAATGAAGCGGTACTGGTTGCTACCGAAAGCCGCACCTCAGCTCCGGTACGAATCCCGAGAGATAGTGAGTTGTTAAATCATCCACAAATAAAAAATTTATTTCCCTGTGGTGAAGGTGCAGGCTACGCTGGTGGAATAGTAAGCGCAGCAATGGATGGAGAAAGAGTGGCAAAAGTTATTGCGGCGGTACTTAACAACTGACTTTGCCATTTATAAAAAATTTTTTTATCACGAAATGGTTCTTTATACATTTACCATAATTATCGCAAGCGCAGCTAAATAATAACGGCTGACTCCGCTATAAAACATCCGCATAAAAAATAGAAATGGACATTCTCGAATTACAAAATCTTAAAAAATATTATGCCACACAAAAGGCGGTGGATGATATTAGTTTTTCCATTCCCGAAGGAAATATTTTCGGATTGCTCGGGCCAAATGGTGCAGGAAAAACAACGCTGTTAAGAATGATTACAGGAATTTTTTATCCTGATAGCGGTAACATAATTTTCCAGGGAAAAAAATTTGATCCTGTAAAGGATATTCCAAAAATTGGCTACATGCCCGAGGAACGAGGGTTATATAAAAAAATGAAAATTGGTGAGCAGGCTTTATATCTCGCCATGCTAAAAGGAATGAACCGGCAAGAGGCGATGAAGCGAATAAAAGATTGGTTTGTAAGATTTGAAATGCAAAGTTGGTGGAATAAAAAGGTAGACGATCTCAGTAAAGGCATGAGCCAAAAATTACAATTCGTAATTACTGTACTGCATGAGCCACCACTTCTTATACTTGATGAACCCTTTAGCGGGCTTGACCCGGTAAATAGTAATTTAATAAAGGATGAGATATTTAAGCTTGCGAAAAAAGGAACTACCATTATTTTTAGTACACACAGAATGGAACAGGTAGAGGAAATATGTGATAGCATTGTGCTTGTAAATAAAGGAAAAAAAATACTAGATGGAACGGTAAAACAGGTAAAGTTCGATAGTAAAGAGAATATTTTTAAGGTTGGCTTTAATGAAATTCCAGCACCTTTTGCAAGTAATGTTTTTGAAATAGAAAGTACAAAGGATAATTATTTTATTGTAAAAATTAATGATGGGTATAATCCTGCAAGCGTTCTACAGGAATTTTTAGATAAAAAAGCAAGCATCGTTTCCTTCAACGAAATTTTGCCCAGCCTCAATGACATATTTATAAAAAAAGTTGAAGACACAACGCTTGCAAGGCAATTCGAAAAAGTATAATCCGAATTTAATAAACTAAAGCATTCGGCATTCTCAATTAAATGTTTAACTGATTTTTTATGAATAAGATTTGGCTCGTTATTAAGAGAGAATATTTTACCAGGGTGAGAAATAAAACGTTCATTCTCTCCACCATTTTATTGCCACTATTTTTTATCGGTTTTATTGCAGCATCCGCTTATTTTTCTATCAAAAGTGTTGATAAGGAAAAAATTGCAGTCACTGATAATAACGGCATTTTTAAAAATAGTTTTCAAAGTGATAAAATAATTTCTTACGAATTTCCTTCGGATGTAAACGCCAATAATTTCAATGAAAAAGGATATTCAGCCTATTTAAAAATTCCTGAAAACTATAGCTCATCAAATGATTCTATCACCCTTATCTCTAATAAACAATTAGGCATAAATGCAGAAGATAAGGTGAAAGAGCAAATAAATTCTGCTATAAGAAATAAGGCCTTCCTGGAAAATAATATCAATAAAAGTGTGTTAGATTCTATCAACGGAATTGATGAAGAACAGCTTTATAAATTCGCCACAGTAATTAAGCAAGGCGATAGAACCGAGCAATCTAATTCAGGATTGGCCTACGGAATTGGCTTTGGCAGCGGCATTTTAATTTATATGACATTGTTCATTTATGGAGCTGCAGTAATGCGTGGCGTTATGGAAGAAAAAATGAATCGAATTGCCGAGGTTATCATCAGCTCGGTAAAACCTTTTCAATTAATGATGGGCAAAATTATTGGCATTGCTGCAGTTGGTATTACACAACTGCTTATCTGGATCGTGCTTATTATCGGGTTATCTTCCGTTGCCACTTCTTTAATATCTCATGATACTTTACAAACAGCCCAGACCGTTAGTACGTCAATGGGGCCGATGAATAATTCCGCAGCAATGAATTTTTTGAATACGAAAAATACAATACTTGGTGCTAATTGGGGCTTGATAATTCCGTGCTTTATGTTTTATTTTCTGGCAGGATATTTATTTTATGCTTCATTGTTTGCAGCCGTTGGAAGTGTAGTAAATGAGGACCCGCAGGAAGCGCAGTCATTAATGCTGCCTATTACAATGCCTATTATTTTGTCGTTCATTATTATGACAACCGCTGCTGGAAAACCTGATGCCCCGATTTCTGTTTGGGGAAGCATGATACCATTTTCTTCACCGATAGTAATGATGGCGCGCATTCCTTCAGGAAGTGTGCCCGCGTGGCAAATAGCCGTGTCCATGATTTCGCTTATTGCCGGTTTTATATTAACCACAATGCTTGCGGCAAAAATTTACCGCACCGGTATTTTACTGTATGGAAAAAAAGTAACTTTTAAAGAAATGGGAAAGTGGCTATTTAGAAAATCATGATACTGAAGCCGCAGAATTTTTTGGATTCTTTGAAGCCTTGCCTGAGTCACCTGTTCCCAGAACTGCTTTATTGAACTCCAGCCTAATAAATTTGAGAATTAATCCACTTACAAATAAGAGTGAAATAATAATCAGCCCGGCGAAAAATCCAATAGTTCCATAAAGAACTGCAGATTTATTTTCAACATCATATGGAGGCTCAGGTTTATCAAGCAACTTAATGAGCGGAGTTGCTTTTTGAAGTTTATATGCTGCGTTTTGTTGGTTAGCAACTGCTTGTGCGTATTGCTGCCGGATCATTTGTTTATCAGCAATCAAATTTTCTGTAGGCACGCGATATTCAAGCTTGTTTGTATTGGTAAACAAGGTTCTTTTATCAATAGCAATTAATTGGTTATCCTTCGAACTCATTACATTTCTAAGTGAATCCACTTTGCTGGTTGCAAATTCAAAATCCCGCCTTGCTTTTTCTTGTTTGAGCTGAATATAAAATAGAGAAATCTTGTTGATGAATCCATAACTAACGGTTCTTACAAAGTCAGGGCTGCGGCCAGTATAAGAAAGTATCAACATGTTATTTTTATTGAGAGAAGCATTAAGGCCTTCTTTCAAAACTTGTGCTGCCCATGTTATCAATGCATATTCATTTGGAGGTGGGATTACTTTTGATTCGAACCAGCCACGATGATTATTAATATCTTCTAACAGCAATTCCGCAATCGTTTTATTTCCTTTTGATGAATCCCGAATGGAGGCAACTTCTTCTCTTGTTGTGCGGCTTTGCGCCAGCTCAATAATATTTATAGAGGCATCATCGCTAAAATTTTTTGTTGATTCCGTGCCCAAAAGAGCGCTCAATGTAGAGGAACTGGCGTTGTTATCATTACCGCTTGTTAACGGAAATACTGACGATTTTGAAGTGTAGGTAACAGGTTTTTGTTTGGCATAAAAAATCAGCGCCAGGGAAGCTATTATAGCAACAAAAATTATAACCAGGCTTACCTTTTTTAACCGGTTATAAATTGCTGTTATTAATTCCTGGGTTGTCATAAAAATATTTATAATCTTGTGATTGCATATACAATAAGAAGTGGCAAAGCCGTAACAAAAACCTGCGACGCAAATTCGCCTATACTTTTTCCCTCAGGCTTTACGGGCACTACCACAATGCTTCCCTGTTCTACCTTAGGATAGAAATGTAAGAAACCAAAATTATGAGTTCGCCTGCTTCTTCCACTTGCGTAGGTAACATAAATTCTTTTGCGCCAAGGCCTTATTCCAAAGCCACCGGCCTTATCAATATAATAGCCTAAGCCTGTATGTTCTTTATCAAAATAAATTTTTAGCTGAGATTGTACTGCACCGGTAATTGTAACAATAGGATTGATTTCAGGAACATAAATAATATCCCCTTCCTGCAAAACCAAATCATATTTAGAATCCTTGTTTTTTAAAGCTTTTTCCAGGTCAATACTCACTGGCTCAGAAGGATCAGACAAAACACTGTCAATTATTTTTCCGGCAGTATCTCTTAAAAATTTTGCCTGGTTTTTCTGCAGCATATTCTCTCTTGCCCCAGTATTGCGCACTCTATATAACATTGCGCCGGCAGCATTTGAATTATCGATTAGGCCGCCTGCCCTTTCAATAAAAGAGGAAAGCCTTTCGTTATCATCAAGTTTCGGATAGACTCCGGGATACTTTACACGGCCATCAATATTTACATTTTTTTGCAAATTAAAAGTTGGATTTTTCCTGATAAAAACCTGGTCGTATGGTTTCAGTTTTACATTTTCAGTTACAGGATCTAACGCAAGGTTCGTCGCTATGGAATAAGTATTGATAACAGTTTTGGTTGGCTTCAATCCTCTCTGCGATGAATCAACATCTACTATACTGGATACTTCAATTTTGCCAAATTCCGCTGACGGCTTTAGCCCGTTTGCAAAATATAAAAGATCTTTCAACGACATGTCTCCATACTTCTGGTACTTTCCCGGCTTGCGCACTTCGCCTTCAATCGTCACGTACTGTTTATCGGAAAATTGGTTTCTGTTAAATACTTCGATAACATCATTCGGATCAATAGGAATGTTATAACTGCTGTTTATATTTTTGTTCAGGTCAACAAGACTAACAACTATTTTATCTGATTTTAAATTCGTTGAATCGCCGGCCCCTTTATATATATATGCCCTGTCCACGTATGAGTTTGCAGTAATTCCTCCGGCCCTGTTAATCACATCAAACAAGCGATCTCCCTTTCTTATTTCATATACATTAGGATAAGCAACTTCACCTTTTATAATCACCTTATTATTCAGCCCCGAATTAATTGGATTAACCACCACTACATCGCCATCATAAAGAGGTTCGTCAGTAATAATGCCCTTGGCTTTCAACCCTATCGCATTGAAATTGATATTTTTTATCGTTTGCTTTTCGTTGATGTTCCTGATAATGGCACCACCAGATTCGTAGGCATCAGTAGTAAAACCCCCGGAATATTTTATTAATGCCTCCATCCCTTCACCCTGCTTCAACTGGTAATACATTGGCCTTTTAAATTGGCCTGACGCCAATACTTTCTTATCATAAAATGGAACGATGACGAAGTCATTATTTTCCAGGTATAAATGCCGTCCATAATCTCCCGTGGTTAAATATTTATACACGTCAATGGAATCAATAATTTTTCCGTTCCGCGAAATATAAATGTCCCTCATATTTCCGAATTGCGTAATGCCGCCGGCAAGCGCTACAATATTCAACGCGTTGGTAAAAGCTGAAACCACCTTTGGGCCAGGGTTCTGCACTTCGCCCGAAGCCTGAACTATAATCGTTCTCGGCTCACCCATCGTAACAGCTATATTAGTTGAAGGAGGAATTACTTTTTTGAAACGTGCGAAAATAATTTTACGCGCATTGTCAAAGGTTAATCCCTGCACAGTTATTTTACCAAGCCCCTGCGGAAAAATGGAACCATCCCTTGCAACAACATAGCTTTCCTCAAAATCAGCGCCACCCCAAAGTGAAACGACAATATGGTCACCAACTCCGATGGGATAATCAAGTGGCGGCGTAGAAAGTTGCGATAACTCAATTATTTGATTGTTTTGAAAAAGGTTGGAACCATAAACTGCTTCAGGACTATAAACGCTTTTTTTAAAATCATCCTTTTGTGTGCTATCCCTTGCAATTACACTTTTTTTATTTTCTTCAGAAATGCCTTTATGAATGTCTTCGCCCGGTTTTTTTTGCTGTTGATTATTGTCTTTTAAAAGGTTTTGAAGATCCGATGGAGAAGCATTTTTTAATGCATTAGGGTCTATCGGCAAATCAGGGGTTTCCGATGGTATCTGGGCGAATATTTTATTGGGGATAAAAAGTATAAGGAACGAAAAAAATAATATCAGCATCACAGCCCTTTTACAGGCAGGCTTTTCAATAGAAAAACTCATTTTAATTGGGTTAATGGACAATAATATCTTAAAACGAACAAATATAAGATTTTATTTTAGCGGCTTCTTCAATACCTCGTTGAATTCCAGCCACGTGTCTCTTACAATTTTCGCTGCCGGTTTTATATCTTTTAAATACGCACTCACCTGGCCTATTTCCAATTCGCCTTCGGAAAGCTCACCTTCAAACATTCCTTTTTTGGCCCTTCCTCTTCCTAGTATCTGTTGAAGTTGTTCAACAGAGGCATGATCTTTTTGTGCCTGCGATATTTTTTCATAGAAATCATTTTTAATCATGCGCACCGGCGTCAGTTCCTTTAGAGTCACCATCGTATCACCTTCATTCGCAGAAATAACTGCATTTTTAAAATTGCTATGAGATGATGCTTCTTCTGAGGCAACAAAACGGCTACCCATCTGTACGCCTTCAGCACCTAATATCATACATGCCAGCATTTGCCGGCCGGTTGCAATTCCGCCCGCTGCAATTACGGGTATTTTTACAGCGTCACAAACGAGAGGTAAAAGCACCAAAGTAGTGGTTTCTTCCCTTCCATTATGTCCGCCGGCTTCAAAGCCCTCTGCAATTATTGCATCACATCCTGCGGCTTCTGCTTTTTTCGCAAAGCGGCCGCTGCTTACTACATGTACCACCGTAATTCCATGTTGTCTTAAATGTTGCGTGTATGTTGATGGGTTGCCAGCCGAGGTTACGACAATTTTTACCTCATGCCTGATTATTAATTCAATCTGTTCTTCAATCCCGGAATAAAGTAATGGAATATTTACACCAAAAGGTTTGTCGGTTGCAGCTTTGTATTTCTCAATATTTTCCGCGAGTACTTGCAAACTCATGCTGCCGGCACCTAGTATTCCGAGAGCGCCGGCGTTACTAACGGCGCTGGCTAAACGCCAACCGCTTGCCCACACCATTCCCGCCTGAACAATAGGAAAGTCAATATTAAAAAGTTGGGTAATGCGGTTCGAAAACATAATTAACTAATTTACCAACCAGCTTAAAATAGCTAGGAGCCCAAATCAATTTCTGTATTGTCACCAATGTTTAGCGACCTTGTTTCTCCTCTTATTTCAGTATCACTACCGATAAGGGAATCGTCCAGAACTACATCAAACAATTTAGAATAGGAGCCGATAATGCAGTTTTTTACAATCGAATAACTAATGATGGTATTCTCGCCCATGGCAACGTGCGGGCCTATGATAGAATTTTTTATGTCGCAACCTTCTCCAATGCTTACAGGCGGTATAAAGATGGTGTTTTCAAATTTATTTGACTCAGCAATCGCCCCTCCAAACTTTTCCAGCAATATCGAATTTGATTGCAATAATGTTTCCTTTTTGCCACAGTCAAACCAGTTTTCTACTTTAAACGATTTGAATTCTTCTCCGCCTTCAATCATACACTCCAAAGCATCCGTAAGATTAAATTCATTGTAACTTTTAATATTGTTACTAATAATTTTATCAAGGCATTGAAACAAAATTTTTGAATTTTTTACTTTATAAAGGCCAACGAGTGCCATGTTGGATTTTGGTATCGCCGGCTTCTCAACAACCTTTGTAATAAACCCCTTATCGTCAATTTGCGCTACGCCAAAATTTCTTGGATCGTCCACTTTTTTTACGCCGAGCATAGACCACGGAGATGCGAGCACAGCATCAATATCATACTCACAAATTGTATCACCGAGAGCAATAAACAATTCATCTTCACCCACTATTGCCCGCGCAAGGTCAACTGCATGGGCCGTTCCTTTGCGGTCATTTTGGTAAATAAAATGACAGGTAAGATGAGGATATTTTTCCTTTATATAATCCTGTATTTTTTCGCCTAAATAGCCAACTATAAATACGAATTCATTGATGCCTGCCTCATGCAACTGATCAACATTTATGCTCAGGATCGTCTTTCCCGCCAATGGAATTAAAGCCTTCGGCTGTGTGTAAGTATGTGGCCGCAGCTTAGTGCCTGCGCCAGCAACCGGTATTAATGCCTTCATTTATTATAATCGTTTTAAATAGAATTTTCTTCATAGGGAACGTGAATATAGTTAAATTATGATTGATGTATGAAGTACACATCTCAAGTTTATTTTTTTTAATATTTCGTTCAAAATAATGGGCATTCACAAAATAAATTCCCTTTTAAATTCTGTTTCATGTTGCCGGAAATAACGGGCACATGTTTAGAGAATCATCTTTTTATCTTCCATCTTTTTTGTACGTTTGCGCAAAAAAATTGCATGCAAAGAGATACTTTGGTTTTCGACATAATAAATAAAGAATTACGGAGGCAGCGGGAAAGTATTGAATTGATCGCGTCGGAAAACTTTACGTCGCTCCAGGTGATCCAGGCAATGGGAACGGTCCTCACCAATAAATACGCGGAAGGCTATCCTGGAAAAAGATATTATGGCGGCTGTGAATTTGTTGATGAAACGGAGCAGTTAGCGATTGACCGGGTTAAGAAAATTTTTGATTGCGAATATGCAAATGTGCAGCCGCACAGTGGAGCGCAGGCCAACGCAGCACTTATGTTGGCCATTCTTCAGCTGGGTGATAAAATTTTAGGCCTTGACCTTAGCATGGGTGGGCATTTGACGCATGGTTCACCTGTAAATTTCTCGGGTAAATTATACGAAGCACATTCATATGGAGTAGTTAGAGAAACCGGGCTTGTTGATTATGAAATGCTGGAGCAAAGGGCAAGGCAGGAAAAACCCAAATTGATTATTTGCGGTGCGTCCGCGTATAGTCGCGATTGGGATTATCAAAGAATCAGAAAAGTTGCCGACGAAATAGGTGCTTTTGTTTATTGTGATATGGCGCATCCGGCAGGCCTTATCGCAAAAGGTTTACTAAATTCTCCTTTTGATCACTGCCATTTTGTTACCTCCACTACCCACAAAACTTTAAGAGGTCCAAGGGGTGGAATAATATTGATGAAGAAAGATTTTGAAAATCCATTTGGTGTCAAAGATAATAAAGGCAATATAAGAATGATGAGCCACCTGTTGGATATGGGCGTTTTTCCCGGTACACAAGGTGGCCCGTTGGAGCACATAATTGCAGCGAAGGCAGTTGCTTTCGGCGAAATATTAACGGAGGAATTTACCGCTTATGCAAAACAAATTCAAGTGAATGCACAGGCAATGGCAAAAGCGTTTAATTCAAAAGGTTATGATTTAATAAGTAACGGAACTGATAATCATTTAATGCTTATAGATCTTCGGAATAAAAATATCACGGGTAAAAAAGCCCAGGAGACGCTTGACAGATCAGGCATTACCTTAAATAAAAATGCAGTTCCGTTTGATGATAAAAGCCCGTTTGTAACATCCGGTATGCGTGTAGGTGTGCCAGCGATTACAACAAGAGGTATGAAAGAAAATGACATGACTGATATTGTAGATCTCGTTGATAAAATTTTGATGAATGCCAATGACGAAAAAATAATTTCCTCCGTAAAAAATGAAGTGATTGAACTCATGAAGAAATTCCCGTTGTACCCGGAATTAGATTAGAAACAATCATAATAATATAGAATAACTTGCAGGTATTATATGCGACTTTCAGCAAAAGAAATATCGACAATAAAGAACGCTGTTTTGTTATTTGATCCAAAAGCGCAAATGTATGTATTTGGGTCGCGGATACACGACGGGGCAAAAGGTGGTGATATTGACATTCTTGTTATTTCAGAAAAAATAGGTTTTGCTGAAAAGATAAAAATCAGGACATTAATTTTTGAAGAGATTGAAGAACAGAAATTAGACCTTGTGGTAAAAAAAGACTTTAATGATCTATTTGTAAAATTGATAGAAGCGGATTTACAATGCCTTTAAAAAATACTTTGCAATATTTAGAAGGCGGTTTCAGGATTGCTG
>JBDTKB010000014.1:0-2659 GCA_039935555.1 Ginsengibacter sp.
TGGATAAGACCATCACAGTGAAGGTGGAGAGAAAAGTGAAGCATCCGTTATATGGAAAATTCATTAAAAAGACTTCCGGTTTTCACGCGCATGATGAAAAGAATGAGTGCAGCATTGGTGATTTGGTGAAGATCATGGAGACCAGGCCTATCAGCAAATTGAAGCGCTGGAGATTGGTGGAAGTTATTGAGAAAGTGAAATAGAAATCAGCATGGACTGGTTGGAATATTTTCAAAATAAAAAATTGGTTTAATTGCTCAAAGCTTCCGGCTAAGAGCTCAAAGTTTAAATAAAATGATTCAGCAAGAAAGCAGGTTAAATGTAGCAGACAACAGCGGAGCCAAAGAGGTGTTGTGCATACGTGTGCTGGGTAATTCCGGGCAAGATTATGCTCACGTTGGCGATAAAATTGTTGTTACAGTAAAGGATGCACTGCCTGCAGGTGGAATTAAAAAAGGAACGGTAAGCAAAGCAGTAATTGTGCGAACTAAAAATAAGCTTCGCCGCAAGGACGGATCTTATATAAGATTTGACGACAACGCTGTAGTTCTTTTAAACGCATCTGATGAGCCGAGAGGAACGAGGATATTTGGGCCAGTAGCTCGTGAACTAAGAGAGAAGGGTTATATGAAGATAATTTCCCTTGCCCCGGAAGTATTATAATTGTATCTTTGCACCCCCAAAAAAATTGGGTTATTAATAAGTAGTAAATCAAGACAAAATATTTGTCAAAAATGAAGACAAGATTTAAACCGAAGTTCAACATAAAAAAAGGCGACTCAGTGGTGGTAATCACCGGTGATGATAAAGACCTGAAGAAACCACGTAAAGTTCTCGAAATAATTACCGAGAAAAACCGTGTACTTGTGGAAGGAGTTAATTTTGTGACCAAACACACAAAGCCTTCCGCTCAAAATACAAAAGGTGGCATCATGAAGGTGGAAGCCCCTGTTGCCATCTCAAATGTAATGCTATGGGACGCTAAATCTCATTCACATTCGAAGATCACCAGAACAAGAACTGATGGTAAACTAATTAGAACAGCAAAAAAATCAGGGGAGGTAATTAAATAATGAGCACTGAAAAATATACTCCGAGAATGGCAGAGAAGTACAAAAAAGAAGTTGTACCTGCCTTGATGAAAAAATTTGCATACAAATCAGTTATGCAGGCACCGAGGCTTACCAAAGTTTGTATAAACAGAGGTGTGAATGGTGCCGTTGCTGATAAGAAGTTAATCGACGTTTCTATTGAAGAATTAACAAATGTTACAGGCCAAAAAGCGGTAGCAACAATGTCGAAAAAAGATATTTCCAATTTCAAGCTTCGTAAGAACATGCCTATTGGTGCAAAAGTTACTTTGCGCGGTGTGAATATGTATGAGTTCCTGGATCGTTTAGTTTCAGTTTCTCTTCCACGTGTTCGTGACTTTAAAGGTATTAGCGACAAATCATTTGATGGCCGTGGCAATTATACTTTAGGTATCACGGAGCAAATTATTTTTCCTGAAATAGATATTGATAAAGTAAATAAAATTACCGGTTTGGATATCACGTTTGTAACAACAGCAAACACAAACGAAGAGGCATTTGAATTGTTGAAAGAATTAGGTATGCCGTTCAAAAATGTAAAAAAGTAAAAAGGAATTTTTAATAAAAATTCCAACAAAATAAAAAATTATGGCTAAAGAGTCAGTAAAAGCAAGGCAGAGAAAGAGAGAGAAGATGGTAGCGCAATATGCTGAAAAAAGAAAAGCATTAAAAGATGCCGGTGATTATAGAGGGCTTGACCTTCTTCCAAAAAATGCCTCGCCGGTTCGGCTTAAAAACCGTTGCCAGCTTACTGGTCGCCCACGTGGTTATCTCAGGCATTTTGGACTTTCAAGAAATATTTTTCGTGATATGGCTTTACAGGGAAAAATTCCCGGAGTTAAGAAAGCAAGTTGGTAAAAACCAGCAATTATCAAATGATATCATGGATATCGCATTGTAAATAAAAAAAATAAAAGAATAACAATGGTTACTGATCCTATAGCAGATTACTTAACAAGAATACGTAATGCCCAAATGGCGAATCACCGGCTTGTTGAGATACCTGCCAGCAATTTAAAGAAGCGCATCACTGAAATTTTATATGACAAAGGATATATTTTGAAATATAAATTTGAGGACGATTCAAAACAAGGTTTAATAAAAATCGCTTTGAAATACGATCCTCAATCTAAACTTCCCGCAATTCAAAGTCTTGAAAGAATTAGTCGTCCTGGTTTGCGGACTTATTCAAAACCCGATGAATTTAAGAGAGTGAAAAACGGTTTAGGAATTGCGATCATATCCACTTCAAAAGGAGTTATGACGGATAAAGAAGCGAGGTCTCAGAAGGTGGGTGGGGAAGTTCTATGTAATATTTATTAATTTTTTTTGGTTAGATAATTAAGCCTTAGTCGTGGCTGAACACTACCGATATTATAACAAAATAAAACCGGCTATGTCTAGAATTGGAAAAAATCCTGTAACAATTGCAAGTGGTGTAAATGTTAGTGTAGGTGCTGATAACGTGATAACTGTTAAGGGTCCCAAAGGAGAATTAAAGCAAGCTATTGATCGCGATATTAAAGTAGAAGTTAAGGATGATAAAATTGAATTTCTTCGCCCTACGG